>CAKUMG010000546.1 GCA_934667465.1 uncultured Actinoplanes sp.
GACTCGCACCGACCGGCGGCCCGATCCGGGACGCCGCCGACGAGATCGCCCGGGACATGATGGCGTTGCGGACCGGCCGCGGCATCCTCGGCCTGGAGAACTCCTCGGTGCTGGACGATCTCCGCGCGGCCGTGTCGCGGGCCGCCAGGGAGGCGGACGTTCTGCAGGGGGCCCTCCTGCAGCTGGAATCCCTCGACCCGGGCACCGTGGCGGTGATCGCCCGGGTCCTCGGCGCCTTCCCGATCGACCAGGCGATCTCCCGCCTGGAGAAGGCGGCCTCCCTCGGCCGGGACGTCGCCATCGCCCAGGACTGGAACCGCGATCTCGGCGTGGACGCGTCGCTGCCGATCGCCCGGGCCATCCGGCAGGACGTTCAGCGGGCCCGGCACCGCCTGGCAGCCCTGGCGGAGGCGCCCGCGACCTGGCGGCCACCTCTGCTGGAGCGGCAGCTGGCCCTGGACGCGGGGATGAGTCCCGCCCTGGCCCGGGCGGTCGCCGAGGTGGTGAAACCGCACCCCGACGGGGACACCCGGGACACCGCGACCCGGTTCGCCGTCGCGTTGCTGCACGCCGCCACCCGCGGCAGGCCCGAGCCCGTCACCGTGGACCTCGGGGACCTCGCCGGGTGGGTGTCCCGCCGCACCGATGCCGGCGGCTCGGTGGGCCGGCTCTGCACCGCCGCCGACCCGGTCCTGTCCCGCCGCGTACCGGTGACGGCCTCGAACGCCTCAGCCATGCGGGTGCCGGCCCTGGTCCTGGCGGCCGAGCTGCTGGAAGAGACCCCCGAACTCGTGCATCTGGCCGCGGCGACCTGCCTGCTCCAGCGCCGGCGCACAGGCGCGCCGGTCCTCGACGCCATCGTGCTGGCGACCGCGTGACCGGTCAGTCGGTGTCGTTGGTGAGCGCCTCGTAGGCGTCGTCCACGAGCACCGGCGCGTCCGGTGCGGCCTGCGCGGCCGTCCCGCCGTACAGGGAGATCGCGATCACCAGCTCCGGATTGGGTTCCGACGTCGGGGCGGCGGAGGGGAAGGCCTGCGGGTCCACGGACGCGGGCGCCTCGAGCATGCCCGGCACCCGCACGGCGATGCGGGTCAGGCGCCCCTGGTCGTCGAGGGTGGCCTCGAACGGGACGGCCTTCGCCTTCGGCCCGTAGAAGTAGTACGGGTCGTTGTGGAACAGCCGCAGCTCCGGGTCCACCGTGGTCGCGTCGAGCGTGCCGGTGACCGTGCTGCCGTCCTTCGATGCGTCGACGACCGCACCGACCAAGGCCGAGGCGCCGGTGACGTCGGGCGCGGCCGTGGTGGGGGAGGCGGGCAGGTTCTCCATGCCGCTGATGTCCTCCGCGGCGGCCGCGGCGCGCAGGCGCTTCTCGTCGGCGCGCACCCACTGCTCGCCGTCGAGGTGCTTCATCACGGTCTGCGCGGCCTTCAGTTCGGCCGGCTTCACCCCGGCCGCCGGCTCGGCGAGCAGCTTCGCCCACTGGTCGTGGGCGTCGCCGTGGATGCGATACCGCAGGTGGTACGCGTCGCCGGCCCGGAGCACCGACGGCCCGTACTCCTGCTCGATCAGGAAGCTGCCCGGCAGCTCGACCGACCCCTCGGCCGCGGCGAACCCGGCGCGCGTGAACGTGTAGTTGCCACCCTCCACCCCGCCCAGCGCCGCGGCCAGCGCCGCCCGCCCGTCGGCGCCGTCGGGCGCGGCACCGTCATCGGCACACCCGGTGACCGCGAGCGCGGCGGCGAACAGGACGGCGATCTTCCGTACGGTCATGCGCCGCACTCTAAAACCACCCGGCAAACCGGACGCTCCCCGTCCCGCTCGCCGTGGTCAACGCGCTCGAGGACCTGCGTGCCGGGATCGTGGAGAAGGAGGGCCGCATCCGCGCGGTGAAGGAGGAGCTGGCCGGGCTCGACCGGCCCTGACGGGTCGGCGATGGCAAACGTATCGAGATTCTTCGTTGTTTTGCTTTACTGTTAATAAGGTTGCATTTATGTTGGGCGTACGGCCCGGAGCATCCCCCAGCAGCGGCTCCGCGGACCCGTCCCGGGCGGGCCGGGATCCCCCGACCCCGGCCTGCCGTCCCCCATGAAGAGGAGCGCTTCATGAGACGTCGCCTCGCCCTCCCCCTGCTGAGCACCGCCGCGATCGGTGCCTCGTTCTTCGTCGCCGTGGCGCCCGCCGCGGCGCACGGTTACATCTCCAGCCCGCCCAGCCGGCAGGCGAACTGTGCCAGCGGGGCCGTCGCGAACTGCGGCGACATCGTCTACGAGCCGCAGAGCGTCGAGGCGCCCAAGGGCTCGAAGCAGTGCAACGGCGGCGGCAGCCGGTTCGCGGTGCTCAACGACAACGGCCGCGCCTGGCCCGCGGCGAACGCCGGGCAGTCGGTGACTTTCAACTGGGTGCTGACCGCGCGGCATTCGACGTCCACGTGGGAGTACTTCATCGGCAACACGCTGCTCGCGTCGTTCAACGACGGGGGAGCGCAGCCCGGCGCCACCAAGTCGCACACGGTCAGCATGGGCGGGTACTCCGGGCGGCAGACCGTGCTCGCCCGGTGGAACGTAGCCGACACCGCGATGGCCTTCTACGCCTGCGTCGACCTGAACATCGGCGGCGGAGGCACCCCGCCGCCGACCACGCCGCCACCGACCAACCCGCCGCCCACGACGCCCCCGCCGGCCACGCCGCCGCCGGCCACCGGCGTGACCTGGGCCGCGAACCGGGCGTACGCGGTCGGCAACACGGTCACCTACGGCGGGGCGAGCTACCGCTGCCGGCTGGCGCACACCTCCCTGACCGGCTGGGAGCCGCCGAACGTGCCGGCGCTGTGGGAACGGATCTGACGACGCGGGCCCGGGGAGCGATCCCCGGGCTCGTCCTGCTGATCATGACCGCCGCGTGTGCAACTGAACCACAGCACAACGCCGCCGACATCATGTTCGCCCAGATGAGCATCGAGTACGCGAGACAGGGCGCCCAGGTCGCCACCCCGGCCGCCACCCGCGCCACCGACCCCCGGATCCGCGCCGTCGCCACCGAGCTCCGCGACCAGTGGCACACCGAGTCGCGGACCATGACGGGCTGGCTCGCCGACTGGGACGCGCCCGCCACGGCCGACCCCGACGCCGGCGCGCACGCGGGTCACGGGGACCTGCACTCCCTGCGGGAGGCCGACATCGCCGAGCTGACCGCCGCCACGGGCGCGGACTTCGACCGTACGGCCGTCGGTCTGCTCCTGGGTCATCTCCACAACACCGTCGAGGTCGCCCGCATGGAGACGGCGCAGGGCAGTCATCCGCCCGCGAAGGGACTCGCCGACCGGATGACCGCCATGCGCCAGACCCAGATTCAGAGCCTGCTGAAACTTGCCGGTTAGTATCGCAACCCGGGGGCAGTCCCCATCACCGCAGCTCAAGTCGCGACCTCGGGTTGCAGTATCAGGGCGGACCGCCCTGGATCGCGTCCATGTTTGAATGATCGGCATGATTCAGACGATCGCGGTCGAAGGCTATCGATCGATCCGCGACCTGACCGTCGAACTGGCGCCGCTCACCGTGGTGACCGGCGCGAACGGCAGCGGCAAATCCAGTCTCTATCGCGCTCTGCGCCTGCTGGCCGAGTCGGCGCGCAACGGCGCGGTCGCCGCGATCGCGCGCGAGGGCGGCCTGCGGTCCACGCGCTGGGCCGGCCCGCCCGGCAAGTCCGGCCCGGTCTCGATCCGTCTCGGTTTCGCCGGCGACGGTGACGGTTACGCCGTCGACCTCGGTCTGCCCGTGCCGAGCGGCTCGATCTTCGGCAACGACCCGGAGATCAAACGCGAGGTCCTCTTCTCCGGTCCGCTGCTGCGCCCGTCCGGGGTGCTCGCCGACCGCGCCGGCCCGCTGATCTCGGTTCGCAACGGCCGGCGTATGGAACCCGCGCTGGAGGCGGTCGCGCCGTACGACAGCATGCTCGGCCAGTACGCCGACGGACCGCTGATCAGGATGCGCGAGCGGATCCGGGGCTGGCGCTTCTACGACCACCTGCGCACGGACGCGGAGGCACCGGCACGCCGCGCCACGATCGGTACGCGCACGCCGATCCTCGGTCACGACGGCGGTGATCTGGCCGCCGCGCTGCAGACGATCCGCGAGGTCGGCGTGCACGGCGAGCTGTCCGGCGCGATCGACGCCGCGTTCCCGGGAAGCCGGATCGGGATCAGCGACGACGAGGAGGGCCGGTTGTGGCTCACGCTCACCCAGCCCGGCCTGCGCCGCCCGCTCGGCACCACCGAGCTCTCCGACGGCACGCTGCGTTACCTGCTGCTGGTCGCGGCGCTGCTCACGCCGCGCCCGCCGGAGCTGCTGGTGCTCAACGAGCCGGAGACCAGCCTGCACCCGGACCTGCTGGCGCCGCTCGCCGGCCTGATCACCACGGCTGCCAAGCGCTGCCAGATCCTGGTGGTCACGCATGCGCCCGCGCTTGCGGACGCGCTCGGCGACGACGCGCACCGGATCGAGCTGATCAAGGATGAGGGCGAGACCCGGGTGGCCGGCCTGGGCCGATTCGAGGCTCCCGCCTGGCAGTGGCCGAAACGCTGATGAGAGAGGGTACGGACGCATTCCGGTACCCCTTCCGCGGCCTCAGTTCATGTCGATACCGAGCGCCTCCTCGCGCACGTCCGCGTCCGGGTGTGCGCGCAGCGCCTCCAGCAGGCCGCGCCACGGCTCCTTCCAGCCGAACTCGGCGCCGTGCGGGACCAGCGCCACCGCGAACAGCCCACCGGCCACGTCGCCGCGGGCGATCAGCCGGGCGATCACGTCCGGGCCGGACCAGTCCCGCAGGCCGCGCATGCGGGTCGCGGCGCGGGCGGCGGTGCGGGCCGCGAGCACCGGCCGGTCCGCGCACAACTCCACGATCTCGTCCAGGTTGTCCAGCCGGCCGAGGTCGAGGAGCCTCCCGGCTGCGAGTCCGGTGTAGCCCGGCTGCCCGGCCAGCCACCGGGCCGGTGCGATCAGCGCGGCCC
>CAKUMG010000547.1 GCA_934667465.1 uncultured Actinoplanes sp.
CCGCGCGGGCGTAGTTCTCCCCGGCCGCCGGTTCGCTGCCCGCGGCGGCGCCGGTGACCGGCGCCTCGAAGTGGTCGTCGAGCAGGCCGCGCAGCAGCAGCGGGTTGCCGCCGCTGAGGTGGTGCCAGGCCGGCCCCCACCGCTCGGCGTCGGCGGCGCCGAGGTGGTCGGTGGCCAGCTCGCTCACCGCTTCGGCGGACAGCGCGGACAGCGTGATCCGGGAGCCGTGCGGGGTGCGCCACAGCGCCTCCACCTCGAACCCGACCTGGTCGCGGCGGCCCTGCTCGGTCTGGGTGAGCAGCACCAGCATCGGCGCGAAGCGCACCCGCCGGGCCAGGTAGGACAGGCAGACGATCGACGCGTGGTCGGCGCGGTCGATGTCGTCGACCGCGATGACCAGCGGATAGCGCTGGGACAGCTCCAGCAGGATGGTGCAGAGCGCGTGCACGATCTGCGGGTCGATCTGCTTGTCGCCCTCGTGGTCGCGCACCCCCTCGTAGAGCAGGTTCATCGCGCGCTGCTGCTCCTTGGGGGCCAGCGGCGCGTCCAGCAGCAGCTGGCTCATCACACCGAGCGGCAGGTCCCGCTCGGCGTCCGAGCCGATCGCGGTGATCGCCAGGGCGTCGCGCTCGACCGCCCGCTCGGCGTAGGTGTTCAGCAGCTCGGTCTTACCGGAGGCCACCGCGCCGGCGATGACGGCGATCCGGCCCTTGCCGGACACCGCCGCGGCGAGCAGTCCGTCCAGCGTGGCGACCGCTTCCTCGCGCTCCACAAGTTTCATGATCTTCCCTCCGTGACGATCGCGACGCCGGCTGACCCCTTGCGACCTGCCGGTACCGAAGACGCTACGGACGGTCGCTCTCCTGCCCCTATCACCGCGCTATCCCCCGCAAGGGGTCACCCGGCACGGGCATAGCGGGGCGCGATAGCAGGCGCCCGCACCACGGCAGGGGCCTGCACCGGCGTGCGCATGGCATGACCGATCCGCGCCACCGCCGAGCGCACCGCCGCGGAGATGGACGCCGGCAGGTCGGCCTCGACGCCCGTACCCCACAAGGTCTCGTCCCCGACGCGCAGCTCCGCGTAGACCGCCAGACCGGAGGAGTCGGCCAGACCGGTGCCGGTACGGTGCACCGCGCGCACCTCGACGCCCCAGCGGGCCAGCGACCGCGCGATCCGTTCGAGCTCGTCGGTGCGCTGCCCGCCGACGGTGAACGCGGCGCCGTCGATGTGCAGGTACGCGGGCACCGGGTGGTCGAACGCCAGCGGCACCGACATCAGCGGTTGCGACACGTACTCGTCGCGGAACAGCGCGCAGATCCGCTCCGGGCCGATCTCGCCGCCCTCGGCGTCGGCGAACGACTGCACCAGGCCGGTGAACTCCATCTGCAGCTCCCGCGGCGGGTGCAGCCCGAGGCGGGTGCTCAGCACGTACGCCACCCCGCCCTTGCCGGACTGGCTGTTGATCCGCACCACGCTCTCGTAGGCGCGGCCCACGTCCTGCGGGTCGATCGGCAGATAGGGGATCTCCCAGGCGGCCTCGTCGACCGGGATGCCGGCCTCGGCCGCCACCCGGCTCTGCTCGGCGAACCCCTTGTTGATGGCGTCCTGGTGCGAGCCGGAGAAGGCGGTGTAGACCAGATCCCCGCCGTACGGGTGCCGGGGGTGCACCGGCAGGTCGGTGCAGTGCTCGACGGTGCGCCGGATCCGGCCCAGGTCGGAGAAGTCGATGCCCGGGTCGACGCCCTGGCTGAACAGGTTGAGCCCGAGCGTCACCAGGTCGACGTTGCCGGCCCGCTCACCGTTGCCGAACAGGCAGCCCTCGATGCGCTCGGCGCCGGCCAGCACGGCCATCTCGGCGGTGGCGACCCCGGTGCCCCGGTCGTTGTGGGGGTGCACCGACAGGCACAGGTGCTCGCGCCGGCTCAGGTTCCGGTCCATCCACTCGATCCGGTCGGCGAACACGTTGGGCATGGTGCGCTCGACCGTGGTCGGGAAGTTCAGGATGATCGGCCGGCCGGCCTCCGGCTGCCACACGTCCATGACGGCCTCGCAGACCTCCAGCGAGAAGTCCGCCTCGGTGTCGTTGAACAGCTCCGGCGAGTACTGGTAGCCCAGGTCGCAGTCGGCGAGGCTCTCCTCGGCGTACTTCATCAGCAGCTCGGTGCCGTGCACCGCGAGCTGCTTGCACCCGTCGCGGTCGACGCCGAGCACCACCCGGCGGAACTGCGGCGAGGTCGCGTTGTAGAGGTGCACGGTGGCGCGGGGCGCGCCGGCCAGGCTCTGCACGGTGCGCCGGATCAGCTCGTCGCGAGCCTGCACCAGCACGGTGATCCGCACGTCCTCGGGGATCAGGTCCTTCTCGATGAGCAGGCGCAGGAAGTCGTGGTCGTCCTTGCTCGCCACCGGGAAACCGACCTCGATCTCCCGGTAGCCCATCTCCACCAGCATCCGGAACATGCTCAGCTTGCGCGCCGGGCTCATCGGGTTGACCAGCGACTGGTTGCCGTCGCGCAGGTCGGTCGAGAGCCATCGGGGGGCCGCCGTGATGGTGCGGTCCGGCCAGGTCCGGTCGGGCAGCGGGGCCTGGGGTGCGGGCCGGTAACGCGTCACCGCATCGCGAAAGGAATGCACGAGGTGTCCTCCTCAGTCATCGCCGCGGCGCCATTGTCACCGTGGCTCGTTCAGCACGATGGATGGTCAGCTACGGGCACCGAAGAACACGGAGTACGAGTACGGCGCGAGGTGCACCTGGAGCTGGCAGGCGTCCGTTTCGTCGAGCAGCGCGAACGCCACGGCGATCTCGGGATAGACCGCACTGACGCCGAGGCCGGCGAAGTAGGAGCCGCTGTCGAAGACGATGCGGTAGTCACCCTGGTCGAGGCGCTTCAGGGCCCAGTCGAGGATGTATCCGTCGTCGTCGGTGGTCGCGGCCGCGACCGGCTCCCAGCCGTCCAGCTCGCGCCGGTCCAGCCGGGCCGGGATGCCGGCGGCGGGCCGGCCGTACACGACATCGAGGGCCTGCGCGGTGACGTTCATCGAAGCCTCGCTCCTATAGGCCCGCGATCGCGCGGGCGCCTGCTTGATGTGATCGTTCAATAGCGCGCTATTGTCTCGCATTCAAACGGCTATCGCCGCCGCCATCGTCCGCCATCGTGCACCCGAAAGCGCTTTGATAAGAACCCAATGGGCACGGGCCATAACTTCATTCCCAGAACCGCTGCCGAGCAAACGACGGGGCAGCCGGGAAATCCCTTCGGAAATGGAGTAACACCATGCGCTCGTCTGCCGCCCGCATCGCCAGCATCGCCTTCGCCGCCGCTTTCGGAACCGCGCTCGCCCTGACCGGCGCCTCCGCTGCCCTGGCCGACGATGTCACGCTTTCCGCCGGCAGCACGACCGCCACCGCCGTCAACGACGACACCTGGCCCTGGACCTCCCCCGCCGAGGCTGCCTCGGACGACACCGACACCTGGCCCTGGACCTCCTCCACCAAGGCTGCCTCGGACGACACCGACACCTGGCCCTGGACCTCCTCCACCAAGGCCGCCGCCGACGAGACCGACACCTGGCCCTGGACCTCCTCCACCAAGGCCGCCGCCGACGAGACCGACACCTGGCCCTGGACCTGAACGACAGCGCACCGCTCGCATGGTGAATGCCACAAATGCGGATCGTTTTGCCGGACGACCGCCATAGCAAGTGAACGGACGACAGGCCATACGCCTGTCGTCCGTTTTTTCATGCCCGATCATGCAACTGGAAAACCGGTTCAGCCCTGTTGTTCATGGCGCCGTGAACGGCGGGCGGAAGCCGGTTTCGGAAATGGTTGCGCACACGGCAGCGGCCGCGACAGAAGTCGCGGCCGCCTGCTCGGTCTCATGCTGTCCGGTAAGGCTCCGGCCTCTTCGCGGTCGCGTCCTTGACGGCCGGCACCTCGGCCACCGGCGGCTCGGCGGACAGTTGGTCGCCCCCGCCGGCGGCGGCGTACGCCTCACTGAGCAGGGTCAGCACCTTGGCTTCGAAGATCGGCGCCTGGATGCTGCGGAACAGGCTCAACGCCCGGTGCAGGTGCACCACCGCCTGCGGCGCCTTGCCGGTGGCCAGCACCAGCTCGCCCAGGCTGCGCTCGACCCGCGCCTCGATCATCCGCTCGCCGGTTCCGGCCGCCAGCGTCCGCGCCTCGGTGAGCGCGGTGCTCGCCTGCTCCGGGTCGCCGGCCCGCAGATGGGCCAGGCCGAGACCGTGCAGCGCGTACGCCTGACCGATCGGGTCACCCAGCTCGCGCACCACGGTCAGGGTCTCGTCGAACGCCGTCACGGCCGCGATGTGATCCCCGGCGCTCAGGTGCGCGTCGGCCAGCCGGTGCAGCACCTGCGCCTCGATGCGCCGGCTGCCGGCCCGCCGGCTCAGCTCCAGCGCCTCCGGCAGCATCCGCTTGGCGGCGTCCGGGTCGCCGCGCTCCAGCGCGGTCTGCGCCATGCTATTCAGCACGTACGCCGCCGCGGTCAGATCGCCCGCGGCGCGCAGCACGCCCAGCGCGGACTCGTAGCGGCGGGTCGCACTGTCGAAATCACTGGCGATCCGGTCCAGGTAGGCCAGGTGCCGGCTGACCAGGGCGGCACCGTGCTCGGCGCCGAGCTCGGCGAACAGCGCCTCGGAGCGGTCGAGGTTGGACCGGGCGTCGTCGAAACGCTTCTCGACGATGCCCAGCGAACCGGTGCTGTAGAGCATCACCGCCTCGCCGCGCCGGTCGCCGGCGGCCCGGGCCGCGGCGAGGGCCACCCGGTGGGTCTCGCGCCAGTCGTCGAGATAGATCCGGGACTCGAAGAGGGTGACGGCGGTGAAGGCGAGGTCCCAGCAGAGCTCGACCAGGCCGACCTTCATCGCCTGGCGGACGCCGGCGACCAGGGTCAGGCGCTCGCGCTCCAGCCAGTCCATCGGATCGCGGATGACCCGCGCGACCACCTTCGGCTCGAACGTCCACCGCTCGGCCTGGCTGT
>CAKUMG010000548.1 GCA_934667465.1 uncultured Actinoplanes sp.
GCGATTCCGGCACCCGTCGGCTCAGACCCGGCGGGTGCGCCGCTCCGTGCGCACGCCACCCTCGCCCCGCGCCCAAGCTCGCTCCCCCAACCCCGCCGGGCCCGGCGACCGGTGCCGCCCGGCGACCGGTGCCGCCCGGCGACCGGTGCCGCCCGGCGACCGGTGCCGCTCAGCGCGATGTGCCGCCCAGTGCAACGTGCCGCCGGGGCCCGACACCGGCGAGCACGAGTCGCCCGATGCGACGTAGCCGGCGTGGTGGCCGTGCGCCCAGCCCAACCGAAATTCCGGTGCCGCGCCGTTCGCTGCTGTGACAACGTCGGTGCGTGATCGACGCCGCGGACCTGGTCGGCCGCCGCCTGCTGAAGGTGACGACGTCCTGGCACCACTGTCGGGACACCGAGCCCGCCCTGCTACACCTGTGGTTGCACATGGACGGCCTCGGGCCCGTCCGGTTCCACACGCCGCACGACGGACTGTCCCTGGAACTCGACGTACCGCATGGACCCTACGACATGGACGAATACGGCCACACCACCGTCGAGGACGACCCGCCCGGCTTTCCCATGACCCGGTTCGCCGGCCGGCGCGTCGTGTCCACCGGAGAGATCCGCTACCGGGACGGGACCCTGGACTTCGCGATCGGCTGCACCCTGCGGTTCGCCGACGCAAGCATCCGGGTGCTCAACCTCGCGGACGAGATCGTCCTGGCCTGCGATCGCCACCTGGGCCCCGTCGAGCACCACCTGCACGAGACGGACGGCGCGCAACCGGCACCGTGGCACGATCGGCAGTCATGACCTTGCGCTGCCGCGGCGCTGTCCTGCCGCCACCATCCGGGTCGTCCTGCCGTCCCCGGGCGCCGCTCCCCTACCATCGTCGATCATGATCTCGACCCTGTGGCGGCTGATCTCCCGCCAGATCGACACGAACCCCGCCCAGGACGACGCCGCGCTGCGCGAGGCGTGCCTGCAGGCCCGGCACGGCTCCGACGACACCCAGGCCCGGCGGGCCGTGGCGGGCACCAGAGGGGACCACGACCGCCGGGCGCGCTATGTGCGCGTGCTGGCCGAGTCGACCGCGGGCGGGCTCGGCACCAGGGTCGACCGGGCGACGGGCCGGGTCGACACCGCGGCCACGTGGGCCGACCGGTGGGCCGCGGGCTCCCCCGGCGATCCGGACGCCCAGCTCGTCCGGGCCCGCTCGCTGATGGCCCGGGCCTGGGAGGTGCGCGGCGGCGGATGGGCCGCCGAGGTCCGGGCGGGACAGGCCACCGAGTTCGACCGCCTGCTGCACCTCGCAGCGCAGGCGAACGACCTGGCGCTGCGGCTCGCCCCGGAGGACCCCACGCCGTGGGTGAACCGGCTGCACCTGCTGATCGACCAGCCCGGGACCGGGGAGGAGACCGACGAGACGTGGCGCGAGCTGACCCGGCGCGACCCCTGGCACCGGGAGGGGCACGGGCTCATGCTGACCTACCTCTGCCGCAAGTGGCACGGCTCCCACGAGCAGATGTTCGGCTTCGCCCGGTCCGTCGCCGCGGCGGCACCCGCGGGCTCACCCCTGCACGTCCTGCCGGTGCGGGCCGCCGCCGAGTGGGCCCTGTGGGAGCAGGAACGCGCATCCTCCGCGCTCACCGCCGACGAGGCCGGGCAACGGTGGCGCGAGGACCCGGCGATGCGGGCCGACCTCGACAACGCGATGTCCCGGTGGTTCGATCGGCCGGCGAGCCGCCACGCCGACTGGCTCCTGGACGCGAACTTCCTCGCCTACGGGCTGGCCCGCGCCGGACGCGACCGGGAGGCGGCGCCGGTCTTCGCCTCGATCGGCAGGTACGTGACCGTTGTCCCGTGGTCCTGGTGGGGCGACGGGCGCGGCGACGCCTGCTTCATCCGGGCCCGCCGCCGCGCCCGCCGCGCCACCTGAACGCCGGCCGCCCGGGTCCGGGGTTCACGCCTGCCGGAGCTGCCAGAGCGAGCCGGCGCCCTGCACGACCGCGGCGCCCCAGGTGGTGGTGCCGCCGCCGGTGAGGAGCTTGCCGCTGTTGCCGTTGCGGATGCGGTAGGTGCCGTTGCCCTGGTCGAGCAGGGTCCAGCGGTGGTCGGCGGTGCCGGTGTCGTCCCACTGCAGGACGCGGGCGCCGTCGGCGGTGGACATGTCCTGCACGCCGAGCACCTTGCCGCTGTGCAGGTTGCGGATGCGGACCGCGGCGCCGTCGGTGACCAGCGCCCAGCGGTGGTCGGCGGTGCCCGTGTCGCCCCAGGTCAGGGCGAAGGCGCCGGCGGCGGTGGACATGTCGGTGATGCCGAGCACCAGGCCGGTGCCGACCTCGACGAGGGTGTACGCGCGTTCGGTGGACCAGTAGACCGTGTAGTTGAACCCGTGCGCGTCGTAGAACGGCACCAGGCCCACGGTGGCGCCGTTCGCGGTGGCGCTCGTCCGGGTCACCGTCGCGGCGTTCAGCGCGGGCGGGGCGGACAGCGTGGCGCTGCCGTAGTTGCCGGCCAGCACCGCGGGGCCGTACGTGATGGCTTGCAGTCCGGGGTTGTCGTTGGCGGGGCGCAGGACCACCCGCATGGGCAGCCGCACGGTGACGGTGTCGCCACTTGCCCACGTACGGGTGATCGTGGCGTAGCTTCCCGGGGTGACGGCCACGTTCTGCGTGGTGCCGTTGACCGCGATCGTGGCGCCGCTGGTCCAGGACGGGATCCGTACGCGGATGCTCCACGACCCGCTCATCGTGCCCGTCAGCGTCAGCGTGCTGGTGTCCCCGGCGGGGAACGTCGTGCTCTGGGTGACCGTGATGCCGCGCTGCGACCAGGTCAGCACCGACGGGGTGAAGAGGTTCACGGTCAGCGTGGTGCCGCTGTGGAAGTAGATCGCCTCCATGAGCCGGGTGTTCACCTCGACGCCGGTGCCCTGGCAGCACCAGAACGTCGTGTAGTCGGTGCTCCACGTGCCGCCGCCCCAGGCCGGGCCGACGCCGCGCCGGCCGCCGGGGCGCAGCGGCGTGAAGTAGGTGACGTGGCCGTGGCTGTCGGCGGGGTTCTGCGCGCCGAGCACGTGGTTGAGCAGCGCCTGCTCGTAGAAGTCGAAGTACGCGGCCCGGTCCGGCTCGGTCACCCACAGCTCGCGGGTGAGCCGCAGCATGTTGACGGTGTTGCAGTGCTCGCAGGTGTCGTCGGTGAGGTAGCCGGCGATCGCGTTCGGCGGGCGGAAGTGCTCGGCCTGGCTGTTGCCGCCGATCGCGTAGGTGTGCGCGCCGACCGTGAAGTTCCAGGCGTTGCCGGCGATGTCGCGGTATCGGGTGGTGCCGGTGGCCTTGTACTCGCGGGCCGCGCCGATCCACTTGGGCACCTGCGTGTTGGCGTGCAGCCCGTTGAGCCGGTCCTGGTTCGCCGCGAGGGGGTCGAAGACGGCGGCGTGGTCGAAGCGCTGCGCGACGGCGAGCCAGCGCGCGTCGCCGGTCTGCTGATACAGATCGGTCAGGACGGCGTTCATGCCACCGAACTCGGTGCCGAGCATCGCCTGCATCGCCGAGGCACTCAATCGTCCCGTACGCGTGTCGACCCACGCGGCCAGCCGCAGCAGCACGTCGCGGGCCTGCGTGCTGCCGATCAGCCGCCACACGTCGAGCAGCCCCACGAGGGTCTTGTGGATGCAGTAGTAGGGCACGTTGCCGTTGGTCAGCGTGCGCGCCTCGAGCGCGGTGAAGTCGGACTCGGGGAACCCGGACAGGTAGCCGTTGGCCGCCTGGCACTTGGCGAGCTCGGCCACCATGTACGTCGCCTTGTCGCGGCACGTCGTGTCGCCCAGGACCGCGTACGCCTGCGCCCACGCGGTCAGGAAATGCCCCTGTACGTGCGTCCGGAACGGGAACGCCGGCGCGTCCCACCCGCCGGTCGCCGCGGCCCCGCCGGTGGACAGCCCGTGGTTGGCCCGGAAGTTGTAGAGCAGCCGGTTCACGTCGACGAACCTGAGGTACGCGAGCGTACGGGTCTGGTTGTCCATCAGCCGCCCCGCCGTGAGCCGCACCTGGCCGAGCGCGAACGGGTACGCCGCGACGCCGAGGTCGGCCCGTGCGGGCGGCAGTTCGGCAGCGGCGGCGGGCCTGGCGCCGATCGCCGCCAGGGCGGTTCCCCCGAGGGCGGCGTTCAGCAGGGTGCGGCGGGTGGGCATGGCTCTCCTTCAGAAACATCCATCTTCGGGGGCGTCCATCGAAGTCTCTGAATGTTATAGGCGGACCGCCGCACCTGGCGTTCTCGGTCCGCGAACAATCACCACCCGATCCGGAACAGTCCTCTTCCGGGCGACACCCCCCGCTCCTGGAACCTCGGGCGCCGGGGCGGTGCGATGGTGGTCCCGTGCCGTGGACAATCTGCCGCATCGTGGCCGGCATCCTCCTCGTGGCCGGCGGGCTGCTCGTGGCCGCGTCCGACCACCTCCCGGCCGGCCTCGTCCTCGCGGCCGGCGGGGCGGTCCTGCTCAGCCCCCTCCACTCCCGCCTCCGGCGGCGCGCGACCGGTCCGGTCCTGGGAGCCGCCGCGGTCGCGGGCACCCTGGTCGGCCTGGTGGTCCACACCTCGGCCGTGGCGGGCGCCTACGTCTACACCGCGCACCGTGGCTGGCCGTTCCGCTGGCTGACCCACAGCGGCGTCGGCGACGACCCGGACGCCGCCCGGCGGATCGCCGTCAACGCCGACTGGTCCCCCGATCCAGCGAGGCTGGCCGGGAACCTGCTGTTCTGGGCCTGCGCCGCCATGCTCCTCATCGCGGCGGCGACACTCATCCCCCGCCGCGACCCAGGGCGCTGATCCGGTCCGGACCCGGCCTCAACCGGTCGCCGCCAGGTAGTCCGAGTAGAACAGGCCCAGCCCGGCCGCGACGCACACGCCGGCCACGATCCAGAACCGGACCACGATGTTGACCTCGCTCCAGCCGGCCAGCTCGAAGTGGTGGTGCAGCGGCGCCATCCGGAACACCCGCCGCCCGGTGGTCCTGA
>CAKUMG010000549.1 GCA_934667465.1 uncultured Actinoplanes sp.
GGCGCTGGCGTTCGCCGCGTACGTGGCCCGCTCGATCACCGCCGCCCTGCGCCGCGTCTCCGTCTCCGTCGCGGCGCTCGCCGACTGCGACCTGACCCGCCCCGCCGCGCTCGGCTCGCGCGACGAGCTCGGCGCCATGGGCCACGACCTCGACCGGGCCATCACGTCGGTGGCCGGCACGGTCCGCGAGCTGGTCGGCACGGCGAGCTCGCTGGCCGGCGCCGCCACCCAGCTCGCCAAGGTCAGCGACGAGCTGACCCTCGGCGCGGGTGAGGCGTCCGGCAAGGCGGGCTCGGCCGCGGCGTCCGCGGAGCAGATCAGCGCGGGCGTGCAGGCTGTCGCCGCCGGTGCCGAGCAGATGGGCGCCTCGATCCGCGAGATCGCCGGCACGTCGTCGCAGGCCGCCGAGGTGGCCCGCGAGTCGATGGCGATCGCCCAGCAGACCAACAGCCAGATCGCCGAGCTGGGGCAGGCCAGCACCGAGATCGGCGACGTCGTCCGGCTGATCACGTCGATCGCGGAGCAGACCAACCTGCTCGCGCTCAACGCCACCATCGAGGCCGCCCGGGCCGGGGACGCCGGCAAGGGCTTCGCCGTCGTCGCCAGCGAGGTCAAGGACCTGGCGCAGGAGACCGCCCGCGCCACCGAGGACATCACCGCCAAGATCGGCGCCATCCAGCAGCGCAGCGACGGCGCGGCGTCGGCCATCGCCCGCATCGAGGAGGTGATCAGCCAGATCACCGACTACAGCACCACGATCGCCTCGGCGGTCGAGGAACAGTCGGCCACCACCAACGAGATGACCCGCTCGATCAACGACGCCGCCCGCGGCAGCGGCGAGGTGCAGGCCAGCTTCGCCGCGGTCTCCCAGGTCACCGGCGCCACCTCGGACGCGGCGCAGTCGAGCAAGGAGGCCGCGGACGACCTGACCGGGCTGGCGGGCCGGCTCAACGCGCTGGTCGGCCGGTTCAGCTACTGACTCTGGGGACCCATGACTACCACTGACCCGTACCACATGACCCGGCCGGACCTGGCCGAGGCCGAGGCCGCGATCGGGCGGCTCTACGGCCACGAGGCCGGCGCCGTCTGGCAGAAGCTGCTGGCGTCGGCCGGCCTGACCGGGCGCGAGACCGACCCGGCCGCGGTCGAGCGTCTCGCCGAGACCATGCTCGCCGCCGACCCGGTCCTGTCGCTGTCCGGCCGGGGCCTCATGATCCGCATCAAGTCCTACGAATACCTGCTGGCCGCGGCGGAGATGATCGCCGATGCGCCCGCGCCCGCGTCCTGACCAGGGAGCCGTCATGCCCACCGACACCATCGCCGACCTCGGCCGCATGCGCGCCCTCGCCGCGTACGACCTCTTCAACCCCGACCTCGCCGCCGAGCTGCAGGAGATCTGCAAGGCCAGCGCCGAGCGGCTCGACGTGCCGCTGACCGCGGTGCAGGTCGTCCTCGACACCGCGACCGCCACCCTGGCCACGAACGCGGGCGCCGCCGACTTCCTGTCCGCCATCGGCGGCTCGCCCAACGAGCTCTCCTTCTGCCCGCACGTGGTGACCGACGCGGCCCCCTACGTGCGCCCCGACCTGGCCGGGGAGGACGAGCACCGGGCGAACCCCGCGGTCCGGGCCGGCCTGGTCCGCGCCTACGCGGGCGCGCCGGTCGTGCTGCCGGACGGCCACATCCTCGGCAGCCACTGCGTGATGGCCCCCGAACGGCATGAGTTCACCGACGAGGACATCGCCGAACTGGGCCGCGCCGCCGCGGAGGTCGCCGAGGCGGTGGCCCGCTTCCCCCGCTCCTGAGGGTCACGGGGCGGCGGCGACCTCGTCGTTGGTGCGGCCGGTCAGTGCCGAGCGGGGGTGGTCCTCGGCGTCCCAGCCCGGCACGGCGTGCTCGTCGCGCTTGTGCAGCAGCAGCCACTCCTGCTTGCCGCCCGGCGCGGTCCGGGTGCGGATCAGCACGAGGCGGCCGCGCAGCTTCTCGCCCGCCACGTCGAAGTGCAGTTCGCCGTCGTCGAGCGCGCGCTCCGGGGCGCCGCGTGCGGGGTCCGGCTGCCAGGTGCCCAGGTCCCAGACGATGACGTCCCCGGCACCGTACTTCCCGGCGGGCAGCACGCCCTCGAAGTCGTAGTAGCCGAGCGCGTGATCGTCGACGCGGAACGCCGCGCGGCGTACGGCCGGGTCCAGGGTCGGCCCCTTGGGCACCGCCCAGCTGACCAGGACGCCGCCGAGTTCCAGCCGGAGGTCGTAGTGCAGGCGCCGGGCGCGATGGCGCTGCACCACGAACCGGCGGGCGGGCTCGCTCATGCCCTGGACCTACCCGCTCACCGCCGGCTTACGCGACCACGTCGGGCTCGGCAGTGGTCAGGACGTCGCGGACGGCGCCCAGCACCTCGTCGTCGCGGGCGCTCGCCGCGGAGGGCGCGGCCGTGGTCGTCGCCGACCTCGATGACGCGGGCGGCAAGCGGGTCGCGGAGGAGATCGCCGCAGCGGGAGGCACGGCGTCGTTCCAGCACGCGGACGTCTCCTCGGCGGACGACGTCGACGCCCTGATCGCCCATGCGGTCGGCGCGCACGGCGGGCTGCACCTGGCAGTCAACAACGCCGGGTCCGGCCACGCCCCGGCCCCCTGCACGAGATCCCCCTCGAGGAGTGGGACCGGATCACGGCCGTGAACCTGCGCGGCACGATGCTCTGCCTGCGCGCCGAGCTGGCCCACTCCGCCGCGCACGGCGGCGGGGCGATCGTCAACATGGCATCCGGTACGGGTCTCAAGGCCGCGCCCGGCATGAGCGCGTACACGATGACCAAGCACGGCATCGTGGGCCTGACCCGCAACGCCGCGCTCGACTACGCGGGCCGCGGCATCCGGGTGAACGCGGTGGCGCCCGGGACGATCGGCACGCCGGCGCTGCGCTCGTTCCCGCCGGAGCAGCAGGCCGCCTGGGCCGCGATGATCCCGCAGGGCCGGATCGGCACGCCGGAGGAGGTCGCCGACGCCGTGGTGTTCCTGCTGTCCGGCCGGGCCGCGTTCGTGACCGGCGCCGTCCTCGAGGTCGACGGCG
Source organism: uncultured Actinoplanes sp. (assembly GCA_934667465.1). GTDB lineage: Bacteria > Actinomycetota > Actinomycetes > Mycobacteriales > Micromonosporaceae > Actinoplanes. The sequence continues at coordinate 3,068 of CAKUMG010000549.1, forward strand.
GCTACCTGCAGTCCAGCGCGGGCTGACCGCCGCCCCGGCTACGGGGAGGAAGCGGTGCGCCGCCAGCCGGTGGGGGTCTCCTCGATCGCGCCGGCCGCGGCGAACGCGTCGAGCCAGCCCTGCATCGGCCAGAAGCCCCAGCGTTGCGCGAAGAGCCGCCCGTTGCGCAGGATGTCGTCGAGGTGCTGCCACGGCGGCGACGACGTCGGGTGGTACTGGTGGTAGGCGTGCGCGCCGCCGACCCACACGAGGGGCACGCCGGCCTTGCGGGCGCTGTAGGCGAGGTCGGTGTCCTCGCCGCCGTACCCCTCGTAGTCCTCGTGGAAGCCGCCCACCGTGCGCCAGGTCGCGGCCGTCACCGCGAACGACAGCGACCAGAACAGCCGGTGGTCGTCCGGCCCGGCGACGACGTTCTCCCCGGCGGGCGGGGCCGGGCGGGCGGCGTGCGGTGCGGTCAGGGCCGGCAGTCCGGCCGCGTCCGACGGCAGCACGCCCTCGGGCAGATAGGTGACCGGGCCGCAGAGCAGCGCGTTGCCATGCGACAGAGCCGCGGCGTGGTACCGCGCGAGCAGGTCCGGCCCGGGCAGGCAGTCGGCGTCGAGGAACACCAGCAGGTCGTCGTCCCCGGCGGCAGCCGCGCCCTGGTTGCGTCCCGCGGCGAGTCGCAAGCCGTGCGGGCCGGGCGGGACGTGCACCAGCGAGGCGCCCTCGAAAACGGGCGGCGGGTCGGCGTCGAGCCAGACCAGGATCCGCCGTACGGGCGCGGTCGCGAGCAGCCGCTGCTGCCGCCGCACGTGGTCGAGCCGGGCCCGGGAGAAGAGCGTGATGACCGCGGTCATGCTCGCACCTCCGCGATCGCCCCGGCGGCCCGGCGGGCGGCGCCGGTGACCTGCCACTGTGCCCAGTCGGGCTCGAGGGAGCGGGCCTTGTCGAGCAGGGCGGGCCAGTCCTCGGCGGCGGGCCAGCCCTGGTGCACCACGGCGAGGCCCAGGTCCGCGAGGAGCCGGCCGGTGGTGGCCTGCTCGTCGAAGGGCCGGGGCTGCGGCACGACGACCGCCCGGGCGCCGGCGGCGGCGAGGTCGGCGATGCTGTTCTGCCCCGCCGCGGACACGACGACCTCGGCGCGTTGCAGCGCCTCCCACGGGTCCTCGACCCACGTCGACGCGGTGCCGCCCGCGTGCTGCCAGCGGGTGCCCGGGGTGGCAGCGGCCGCGGCGGAGAGATCGCTTTCGGACACGCCGCCGCCCAGCACGAGCACGGTTCCGGGCTCGGGTGCGATTTCGCGGGTACGCCCGTCGAAGCGCGAGATGCCGCCCACCTGCACCAGCTTTTGGCCCGCGGGGGAGCGGTGCACGCCGGCGGGCCACGCGGCGAGCACGCGCGCCGCGGCGGCGTACGCGAGCTCGTGCGGTCCGTCACTGCGATCCCCGGGCTGGGTGACCACGACCGTGGGCACACCGAGCAGCCTGACCAGCAGCGCCACCTCGACCGACACGTCCACGACGAACCGGTCGAAGCGGCGTTCCCCGAGCGCGCCCGCGATGGCCGCGAACCGGCGCGCGTGCCCGGCGTGGCCGAGCGGCGCCCAGTGCAGCAGGCCGCCCACGGTCGGGTCGGACGCGGCCGGATCGGGGGCACCCGGTGGCCGGTCGTTGTCGCGGTCCAGCAGCACCCACGTCGTGTCGTCCGGGAGCGACGACGGCGCGGGCATCGAGCTGAACACCACCACCTCGCCGGGCAGGTGGGGCCGCACCGCGCGGAAGCGGGTCAGGTGCCCGGCGCCGTGGTGGTGGACGTACCAGCCGGTCAGACCCATGCGTCGGCTCCCGACATGTCGAAGTCGGACTCCAGCTCGACGGCCCGGTGTTCGAGCGAGAACCGGGCGAGCGCCTCGGCGCGCGTCCGGAGCCGGTGCTGCCGGTCGC
>CAKUMG010000550.1 GCA_934667465.1 uncultured Actinoplanes sp.
GCCTGGCGGACCTCGCCCAGCGAGACGATCACCCGGGCGGCGCCGGCCTTCCCGTCGGCCGCCGTGCCGGGCTTGGTGGTGCCGGGCGCGGCGGTGTCGGGCTCGTCCGACCCCTCGGCCTCCTCGGCGCTGGGCGGGGCGGGGGCGTCGGCCGGGGCGGGCTCGGCCACCTCCGGCAGGCCGGGGACCTGGGGGAGCGGCGGGGTCGTGCCGCCACCGAAGAGGCCGCCGATCAGGGGCAGCTGGCCGAGGAGGCCGCCGGCCGGCTTTCCGCTCTGTTCCGGAGCCGGTTGCGTCGCCCCTCCGGACTCCGGCCTCGTCGCCTCGGGCTTCTCGTCCGCGGTCCCGGGCTTCTCGTGCGCCTTTCCGGGCTCCCGGGCCGTGGGCACCTTCGCCTCGCCGCCATCCTGGCCGGCGTCATCCTGACCGCCGCCCTTCTGACCGGCGTCATCCTGACGGCCGCCGTCCTGACGGCCGCCGTCCTGGCCGCGGTCGTCCTGGTTCGCGTCGTCCGGGATCGCCGGCGCGCTCGCGGACGTCCGGACCGTGAACTCGGCGTCGTCGCCCGCCACGTCGAGCCGGGTGGTCGGCACGCCCGCCCCGGACACCTCCACAATGGCCGGGACGTAGCGCACCTCCCCGCCGTCCTCCGTGGACATCCGCGTCTGCAGCGACGGCGGCTTCACGACCCGGACCCGGACCTTGCCGTCCAGCAGCTCGAGCGAGCCGCCCGTGAGGGTGGCGGAAGCGACCGTGGTGCCGGCCCGCAGCGCCGTGGTGCTGACGCTCTCCACCTTGCCCGGAACGCGTACCAGGGGTGCGTCACCGTCCGCAAGGATGCCCGCGTCACGGAGACGTGCCGTCGCCCGGGTGACCTCACCGTCAGTGACACCGCACGCCATGCCGGCCTGCCACCGGGCGTGCGTGGACATCGTGCCCCCGCCGAGGCTGAGCGGGCCCACCCCGGCCGCCGAGGTCTGGCGCTTCGCCGCCGTCTTGTTAGTGGGCGGGGCCTGCTGGCTCAGCAGCTTCGTGAGCCCGTCGGGGGTGTCCTTCGCCCGGGCGTCGAGCATGCGCGCGACCGCGGCGGAGCTGAGCGGCGCCTGGGCCACCATGGCCGACTTGGCATCGCCGACGTGCACCGCGATGCCGGTCTTCTCCTCGGTGCGGCCCGGGTCCAGGTCGAGCTCGTTGATCCGCATGATCTGGCTACCGGACTGTGCCGAGTACCGCTCGGCCTGCTCGCACGGTGCCGGAGCCGCCGCCGCGGGCAGGGGTACGAGCAGGGCGCCGACCGCACCGAGCGCCCCCGCGACGGTCAGGCCGCGCCGCACCCGCACTTCCCGTCGGCTGCCCGCCTCGATGACACTGGTCCGCACAAGATTCGCCGCCGTCGCCCCCGCCCGCCGGCCGACCGTGTCGCGCCGTGCCACCTCGGTGAGCGCCCGGTCCCGTCCCCGCGAGAACGCGACGATTGCCGGTGCCCGGCTGGTCAGGACCGTGATCGTGGTCTCTGGCAGGCTCCTGCGGCCGCTTGCTAGCAGTTTGTCCCGCGATGTCCGGCGCCGCGCGGCACCGGAGGCGGATCGAGCAAGATCATCATGTACGGGCCCGATGGGCGTCATGAAAAGTGTCCTCCCCCAAGGAAACCGTCGCTGGGACGGCCTTACGGGACTGCCCAACGAGGTTCGATGCGGGGGGTTGCGGGGATCTATGTAGGTCTGGACCATTTCGCACGCCCGGTCCGTCGCCGTAGGGTGGGTCCATGGGCATGCTGTGTGCGGTCAGCTTCAACCGGTACGGCCGCCTCTACTACCTCGATCCGGGCGATTTCTCGCCGCAGGTGGGCGACCGGGTGCTGGTCCCGACCGACGACGGCCCCGAGGTGGCGGAGTGCGTGTGGGCCGCGCAATGGGTCAGCGAGGAGACGAGCGGCTTCCCCCGGGTGGCCGGCCTCGCGGACGAGCAGGACCTGCACCGCGACGACCTGCTGCGCAAACGCAAGGCCGAGGCCAAGGTCGCCGCCAAGAAACTGATCAAGGCGCACGAGCTGCCGATGAAGGTCGTGGCCGTCGACCACGTGCTCGATCAGGGCGGCACGGGCAACGGCCCGCGCACGACGATCTACTTCACCGCGCCGCACCGGGTGGACTTCCGCTCCCTGGTGCGCGACCTCGGCGCCACCCTGCACTGCCGCGTCGAGCTGCGCCAGCTCTCGGCCCGCGACTCGGCCCGCGTCCAGGGCGGCATCGGCTCCTGCGGCCGCGACCTCTGCTGCGCGACCTTCCTCACCGACTTCGAGCCGGTCACCATCCGCATGGCCAAGGACCAGGATCTGCCCCTCAACCCCCTGCGCATCTCCGGCGCCTGCGGACGTCTCATGTGCTGCCTCAAGTATGAACACCCGCTGTACCAGAAGTTCCAGGCCACGGCCCCGGCTGTCGGCACCCGCGTCACGACCCCGGAGGGCGACGGGCGCGTGGTCGCCCACAGCGTCCCCAAGGACGCCGTGGTCGTGCGGATGGACGCCGACGGCTCCCGCTGCTCCTGCAGCCGCGCCTCGGTCTGCGGTCCCCGCCAAGCCCACGACGAGCAGTACGGCTGACCCCGGCCCTCGGGTGTTCCAGACCCGCGAGGCCGTCCACCTCGCGGGCGCCTGCCGGGCCGGACGGTGCTCCGCACCGCTCGTGCGGCGCAGCGCGCCCGCGCTCCGCACCGGCCGTGTGGCGTAAGCCCCGACCCCTGTGCGGCGTAGCGCGCCCGCGCTCGGCTCTGCCCGTTTTGGCGCATGGCACTCGACCCTGCCCGTGAGGCGCAGGGCGCCCCGACCCTGCTCGTGCGGCACAGCGCGGCCTGACCCTGTTTCTGCGGCGCAGCGCGCCCGCGGGCCGACCCGGGCCGGGTCGGCACACTCGCCGGGCGCAGCCGGCTCAGGCGCGGCGCGGGGGGCGGGGTCAGGGGTGCGTCGGCTCCGGGGGCGCGGTGGTCGGTTCCGGGGCGGCGGGCTCGGTGGTGGCCGGGCCGTCGATGAGGATCGGGGGCTCGATGAGCTCGGGAGTCAGGGGCTCGGCCGGGCGCAACCACGATGCGTCGGCGCTGGCGGCAGGGTCGGCGGTCCATTTGCGACAGATGCGGTCGATGCCCACGGCGTAGGCGGTGAGGGAGCCGTCGGGGGCGATGTGGAAGCGCAGGAAGCTCTTGGAGCCCTCGATGCTCTGGCCCGCGAAGAGCTCGTTGGTGTTGACGTCGAAGGCGCTCGCGATCAGCAGGTACAGCGCCAGGAGCTGCGTCGACAGCAGGGCGATGACCGGGCCGTAGAGGATGGCGGCGGCCGCCAGGGGGCCGGGCCAGGACCAGTCGTGGAAGGGCAGGCTCAGCCACAGCCAGGTGCCGCCCGCGGCGAGGCCGAGATGGGCGAAGCCGTGCAGCAGGCCCAGGATCCAATGCCGGGCGTGGTGGGGCGAGGCGGGGCCGGGCGGCTGGGCGAAGAGCACCGTGCCCGCCATGATCAGGGCCATCATGATGACCAGCGGGATGCTGAAGAGCCGCTGAAAGATGCCGGCCTGGCTGGCGGCGCCGGCCATGGCCAGCATCGTCAGGGTGTGCAGGATGCCCAGCATGGTGGCGAAGCCCGGGTTGCGGACCGGCAGGTTGCGGAAGACTCCCCACCCCATCCTGCGCGAGTCGGCCTCGGCCGGATAGGTGCTCGCCAGGTCGTAGTCGCGGCTGCGGCTGGCGCTGCGGGTCAGCGTCTCGCGGGGCGGCACGGTGAGGCGCTCCGGGAGGTGGTGGGTGGCCACGAGGTAGGCGCCGCCACCCCCGCAGGTGATCAGCTCGCGGTCGGGACCGGACCAGCGCGCGTAGTGGTGCAGATCGCCCGAGACGAGCAGCCGCACCTCGGCGCCGGCGGGGGCGAGGATGGTCCGGATGAAGTAGTCCACGGCGTCGTAGGCCTCGGGCTTGCGGGCAGCTTCTACCCACGTCGGCGACGGGGTCATCAGGATCACCCGGTCGCCTGGTCCGAGCCCGGCGGCCGCGTCGGCGAAGTAGCGCAGCTGTGGGTCGTCGATGTATGCGCCGAACTGCTCGTCGATCGCGAAGAGCGACCAGCGGGCGGGCAGCTGCACGGCGAAGTAGGAGCGGCGCTGCTGGGTGCGCCACCCGCCGATGTGCCCGTCCTTCTGGCGCGCGAAAAGGCGCAGGAACGCGGTGAGCCCGTCGTACCAGTCGTGGTTGCCGGGCAGGGCGAACAGCGTGGGCTGCGGCCCGGCGGCGGGCGCCTCGGGCAGCGCGGCGCGGTAGGGGCCCTTCATGCGGTTCTCGTAGCCGTCGCCGCTCGCGACCGGATAGACCTGGTCGCCGCCGAGGAGCAGCATCCGGCCGCGGGGCAGCCGGTGCCCGCCGACCTCGAGCTGCGGCTGCGCCAGCAGGTAGGCCACCGAGTAGGTCGCGTCGAAGCCGTCGCCCAGGTCGGCCACGTAGTCGAACCACAGCTCGCCGTCGTCGCCACGCTGCTCGAAGGACTCGCCGGACAGGGCATTCTGCAGCTCGCGCTTGTCCAGGTAGGCACCGAAGAGGACGGCGAGCAGGGTCCGCAGCCCGGTGTTGAGCAACAGCAGCGGCGCGAGCCAGCCGACCGGCCGCTGCGGCGTGAAGCCGAGCTGCCGTGGATCCATGCTCTCCGGCCGGCGGGCGGTCGGCGGCTCGGCCTCGGCGGAGCGCGCCCGGGGCTGCCGAGGCTGCTGCTGATCGGTCACGGCAAGCACACTAGCGCCGGGGACCGACAAGACCGTCGATGCGCCGGGCCGGGAAGGCCCACCCCGCCGAAACGGGTGCGCGGCATGCCGTACACTTGGTCATCGTTGCCGCCTTAGCTCAGTCGGCTAGAGCGACGCACTCGTAATGCGTAGGTCGACGGTTCGATTCCGTCAGGCGGCTCCAAAAGAGGCCCTGACCAGCAACTATGCTGGTCAGGGC
>CAKUMG010000551.1 GCA_934667465.1 uncultured Actinoplanes sp.
GAGCTGGCCGGCCGCGATGCCGAGCTGCTCGTCACCGACGGGGTGATCCGCGGTCTGATCGGGCCGCGGGAGGCGCCCCGCGTGTGGGAACGTCACCTGATCAACTGTGGGGTGATGTCCGAATTGATCCCGTTCGGTGCTTCGGTGATTGACGTGGGGTCTGGCGCCGGTTTGCCCGGTATCGTGCTCGCAGTGGCTCGTCCTGATCTTGCGATCACGCTGGTCGAGCCGCTGGCACGACGGACCGCCTTCCTGTCGGAGGCGGTGACAGCGCTCGGCCTGGATGCGACCGTCACGGTCGTGCGCGGCCGGGCGGAGGATGTTGCCGGTGGACCCCCCGCCCCCGTCGACATCGTCACCGCCCGCGCGGTCGCGCCGCTGGACCGGCTCGCGGGCTGGTGCCTGCCCCTTGCCGCCGTCGGCGGCCGACTGGTGGCCCTCAAGGGGTCCTCCGCCGCGGATGAGGTGGCCGAGCATCGGGACGCGATCCACCGGCTCGGCGGTGGCGAACCGAGCGTCCGGCTCTGCGGGGTCGGACTGATCGACCCGCCCTCCACCGTTGTGGAGATCGTGCGGGAACGGGCCGTCGCTGCCTCGCGGCCGGGGTCGTCCTCACGGGCGGCCACCCCGGGGCGTTCCTCCGGCAATGCCGGCGGGTCCCGCTCCGGGAAAAGGAGATCTCGGAGGGGCTAGATGGGTAGGCGGGGAGCGCGAAGGCGCACAGGGAAACAACTGTCACGGTCCGCTTCCCCGCCACCGGTCCCGGCCTCCGTGGGCGGACCGAGCTCGATGAAGATGGCTGCTTCTCCGGCGCTCGGGGTGCCGTCCGAGGTGGGTTGGCCGTGCGAGAGAATCACGAGGTACGGCGGAAGGCTCGCCCTGGTCCCCGGATTCATGGTCTTCGAGTCACCCGTAAATCTGTCACTCTCAACTCATCAGACGGACAGGCGTGGCACGGTTCGCTCAGCGGCCGTAGGCTGGCCGCGCGTCGATAGTGTGGACCGGACGGCAGGCGCGACACCAGCGCCGCCGCTTCCTGCCGGACTGCACGCTCGCGGTGCCGACTCCATCCAATCAGGCAGGGATAAAACGGTGCATGAGTATGGCAGGAGCCCCGACGGCGATCCGGGATGGGACAGTGTTTCACGTGAAACCGAGCGCCTGCCCGAGTCCGATCGGAGCGTGAGTTTGACGGTGACCTTCAACAACGGCGACCAGAACGTGCCGCAGCCCCGAGCAAGTCAGGGGCAGGTGTACGGGACACCGGTGCACAGCGCCGAGACGTCGGACGCCCGGCCCCCCGCACCGCGGGCAGCCCCGGTCTCCGCGCCGGTCTCGGGCTCCGCCGCCGTTCCCGCGGTCTCCTCCCCCGCCCCGGTCGGCGGGGACTATGCCGTCCAGCCGACCGACAGCCACCCGCAGGTCGTCGAGAATCCCCCTCTGGCAGCCGTCCCCGCCCCGCCCACCGAGGTCGGCACGGCGGACGAGCATGTTTCACGTGAAACGCCGGAGGCGGAGCAGGACTACCCGCCCCTTGCCATGGAAGCGTTGCGAGCTGTGCAGATCCTCAACCCGAGCGGCGAGATCACGATGCCGCGCCCGGCCACCCCGCGGATCATCGCCGTCGCGAATCAGAAGGGCGGCGTGGGCAAGACGACCACCACGGTCAACCTCGCCGTGGCGCTCGCCCTCCACGGGAACCGCGTCCTCGTCGTCGACCTGGACCCGCAGGGAAACGCGTCCACCGGTCTCAACGTGCCCCACCACGCCGGCGTACCCGACGTCTATGACTGCCTGATCGACAACGTGCCCCTTGCCGAAGTGGCGCAGCTGGTCGAGGGCATTCCGAACCTCTACTGCGTCCCGGCAACCATCGACCTGGCCGGTGCCGAGATCGAGCTGGTGTCGGTCGTGGCCCGGGAGTCACGGCTCGCACGGGCGATCAATGCCCACCCGGAGAAGTTCGACTACGTCTTCATCGACTGCCCGCCGTCCCTCGGGCTGCTGACGGTCAACGCCCTCTGCGCCGCGCAGGAGGTGCTGATCCCCATCCAGTGCGAGTACTACGCGCTGGAGGGGCTCAACCAGCTGATCAACAACATCAACCTGGTCCGCCAGCACCTGAACCCGACGTTGGACGTCTCGACGATCCTCCTCACCATGTACGACCGCCGTACGCGGCTGGCCGACGCGGTCGAGCAGGACGTGCGGAACCACTTCGGCTCCAAGGTGCTCGACGCGGTGATTCCCCGCAACGTCCGGGTGTCGGAGGCGCCGAGCTACGGCCAGTCCGTGATGACCTACGATCCGGGATCACGCGGCGCCACGAGCTACTTCGAGGCTGCCCTGGAGATCGCGATGCGCGGGGTCAATGCGGCGGGAGGCACGGCATGAAGAACCGTCCACGGGGTGGCCTCGGCAGGGGCCTGGGCGCGCTGATTCCCACGGCTCCGCCGCCGGTGAGCACCGAGGAGGCGGCGCCCTCCCCCGCGCCGGCTCAGCATGTGCCGCCGCCCGTCGCTCCGGCCGTGGCGTCGCCGGTGGCCTCGCCCGCGCCTCCCGCAGAGGCCGAAGTGCCGGCGACCACGGAAGTCGCCGGAGCCGCCGAAGCACCGGCTCCGGTCGAGCCGGAGGGTGAGGGCCTCGCCCCCGTGCCCGGCGCCCGCTTCGCGGAGCTGCCGGTCGAGGCGATCGTGCCGAACCCGAAGCAGCCGCGGCACGTCTTCGACGAGGAGGCGCTCGAGGAGCTCAAGACCTCGATCGAGGAGGTCGGTTTCCTCCAGCCGATCGTGGTCCGCGACATCGGCGACGGCACCTACGAACTGGTGATGGGTGAGCGCCGGTGGCGCGCCGCCCAGGCCGTCGGGCGGGAGTCGATCCCGGCGATCATCCGGGAGACCCGCGACGACGCGATGCTCCGGGATGCGCTGCTCGAGAACATCCATCGGGCCAACCTGAACCCGCTCGAAGAGGCCGCCGCCTACCAGCAGCTGCTGGAAGAATTCGGCGCCACGCACGAGGAGCTCGCGCGGCGGATCGGTCGGAGCCGCCCGCAGATCTCGAACACGATAAGGCTCATGAACCTGCCCGCGCCGGTTCAGCGCCGGGTGGCGGCGGGGGTGCTGTCCGCGGGTCACGCCCGGGCGCTGCTGGGTCTCGACGACTCGGAGGCGCAGGAGAAGCTTGCGCTCCGGATCGTGGCCGAGGGGCTGTCGGTGCGCGCCACCGAGGAGCTCGTTCAGCTCGCCGTTGCCGAGGGCCCGCCGAAGAAGGCGGCCCCGAGCCGCCGTCCGAAGGTGCACGCCCCGGCCCTCAACGATCTGGCCGACCGGCTCTCCGATCGGTTCGACACCCGGGTCAAGGTCGACATCGGCCGGAACAAGGGCAAGATCACGATCGAGTTCGCGACGGTTGACGATCTCGAGCGCATCGTCGGAATGATCGGCGTCGAGGAGGAAGGCGCCGGCGCGACCGACTGATCCGATGGAACCCTCTCTTCGGAGTCGGGAAGAGCGATGACAGACAGGCACGTGATCCTCAGATCACGTGCCTTCTTCGTTCTGTCAGAGCGATTCTCCTGGGATTTCGGATCTTGCCCGTGACGGGCTGGCCCGCGTTCGGACGGTCGGTTTCACGTGAAACGGCGGCGGGCCGGGCCTTGGTTTCACGTGAAACCGAGCCGGGGCGCATCGAGCCCTTCGGAGTGGTTCCACGTGAAACGGGGGCAGCCCGGCGGTGCAGAGAGATACACGGGGAGAAGTATCCACAAGCTGTGGGCAGTGCTGTTGATAGCCGCCGCATACGGTCTCGTTTCACGTGAAACGAGTGACGGCCGTGAGCTTTCCACCGCGGTATCCACAGGGCCACAACCGCTCCGACGTTGGGTTTCACGTGAAACGAGACGCCCTGTGGATAACTTCTGTGGATAACTTGCCGCCGTGTGGACAATCTCGCCGACGGTGATGAACGTCGACCCGCGCCGCCGATCGGGTGCAGCCGGCCAGACAACGCGGCATCGACGGCGACGGGCAGCGTAATGGGCGCGGCGTGCGCGGCGGTGGACGGCGGCGGGTCCGTACCGATCCTCAATGATGGGAAATTGACCCGGGACAGGGAGGTTGATCCTGCACTAGGGTCAGCGTCGTGCAGGACAACGCCGGCTCGCTGCCGGACTTCACCCGGTGGCCGTCCTTCCCCTTCGAGGGCGACATGCGGGTCAAGCCGCTGAAGGACCCTGTGGCCATCGAGCCTCCGCGCAGCGGTGAGGACGCCGCGGACTGCGTCGCGTGCAATACGCCCGACGACGCGTACATCTGGGTCAGCGAGCGATGGCGTGTCCGCGGCATGGACCGGCCCACCGGACTCCCGATGGTGCTGATCCTCGAGTGCCGGTCGCACCTCGATCTGGGCGACCTCCCCAACCTCCTGGCGGCGGAACTCGGCGTCATGACCGTCCGGCTCGAGCGGGCCGTGCGCTCGCTCGACGGGGTGGCGAGGGTTCACGTGAATCGGTGGGGCGACGGCTCCGCCCACCTGCACATGTGGTTCCTCGCCCGGCCCCACGGCCGCCTTCAGCTCCGGGGCACCTTCCTGGCGCTGTGGGACGACATCCTGCCGGAGATCTCCGAACAGCAGTGGCGGGAGAACCTCGCCCTCGTCGCGGCCTGGCTCGCGGAGTTCGGCGGCAAGGCCATCGCGGAGCCACCGCACATCCAGTGGGAGTCGCCGGCGACCTTCACCGATCCCGCTGTGGCCGCTGAGAAGAGCGCACCCACGGCGAGCGACGCATCCGCGGCGGGGGCGGAGGGAGCCGCGTACACCTCGGCCGTGGACAACATCATGGAGACGCCGGCCGACGACAGCCCCGGCCCGACCGCGCCCGCGATCCCCCGCCAACCCGGCGCCCGAACCCGGGAGCCCGACCAGCCGGCCGCCGGCTGACCGAAGCATCACGGGGAGGATCGGATCCTCGAGCA
>CAKUMG010000552.1 GCA_934667465.1 uncultured Actinoplanes sp.
GCTGCGGACGCCGTGGCGGCCGGTGCCGGGGCTCGCGGGGTTTGTTCAGCCGGGACGGCGGACGCCGTGGCGGCCGGTGTCGGGGCTCGCGGCGCGGCGCAGGAGCGAAACGGCCAGCAGGGCGACGAGCCCCAGGTAGCCCCAGAAGAGCAGGTCGGCCAGGAGATGCTGGCTGTCGATGTGCCACCGGCCCCCGGCGTTCCGGGCGGCCAGCGTGAACGGATAGCCGTGCCGCTCCTCGAACGCGGTCATGCAGCACTCGGCGTCGTTCTCCGGCAGCGCGCTGAGGACCACCCCCGCCAGCAGGACCGCGGCACCCGTGACATAGCCCACGGCACCCGGCCGCGCGCCGATCCACGCCAGCCCCACGAGCAGCACGCCGCCGATCACCAGGACCACGTGGAAGAGCAGGTACGCGCCGTCGGGCGTACCGTCGGTCCGGTCGACCTCGACCAGCAGGTTGAGCAGGCCGATCGCGATGCAGAACCAGCCCACGATCAGGCGCAGCGCCGCACCGAAGGACCCCCACAGGCCCGGCTCGGCCTCCTCCTCGTCCGCCGGGTGCTGGTCGGTGGCGGGACCCACGTTGCCGACGGCGCTCATGGCCCGAGTATCGCGCCCGACCCGCTCCTCAGGTGCGAAAACGCCCATGTCCCGGTGCCGCCCGCCGGGTGCCGGCCGCCTGTGGCGCACGTCGCAGCCGGGCCGGTCCGGGCGGAGGACACGTACCATGGCCGGGTGACCTCGAACCCCGCCACCCCCGTCCGCAAGCGTGTGCTCCTCGCCAAGCCGCGGGGCTACTGTGCCGGCGTCGATCGCGCGGTGCAGACCGTGGAGGAGGCGCTCAAGCTCTACGGCGCCCCCGTCTATGTGCGCAAGCAGATCGTGCACAACAAGCATGTGGTGAGCACGCTCGAGGCCGCCGGCGCGATCTTCGTCGAGGAGAACTTCGAGGTGCCCGAGGGCGCGACAGTGGTGTTCTCCGCCCACGGTGTCGCCCCCGAGGTGCACGAGCAGGCCCGCGAGCGCAACCTCAAGGCGATCGACGCCACCTGCCCGCTGGTCACCAAGGTGCACCATGAGGCACGGCGCTTCGCCAAGGAGGACTACGACATCCTGCTCATCGGCCACGAGGGCCACGAGGAGGTCATCGGCACCGCGGGCGAGGCGCCGGCGCACATCCAGCTGGTCGACGGCCCCGACGACGTCGACAACGTCGTGATCCGCGACCCGGAGAAGGTCGTCTGGCTCTCCCAGACCACCCTGTCGGTCGACGAGACCATGGAGACCGTGGCCCGGCTGAAGACCCGGCTGCCGCTGCTCCAGTCGCCGCCGAGCGACGACATCTGCTACGCGACCTCCAACCGGCAGCACGTGATCAAGGAGATCGCCCCCGAGTGCGACGTGGTCATCGTCGTGGGCTCGACCAACTCCTCCAACTCCGTGCGGCTGGGCGAGGTCGCCCTGGGCGCGGGTGCCCGGGCCGGTCACCTCGTCGACTACGCGCGCGAGATCCGAGACGAGTGGCTCGAGGGCGCGACCACGGTCGGGGTGAGCTCGGGCGCGAGCGTGCCGGACGAGCTGGTCATGGAGGTGCTGGCGCACCTCGCGGAGCGCGGGTTCGGCGAGGTCACGGAGTTCACGACCGCCGACGAGCGGCTGACCTTCTCGCTGCCGCAGGAGCTGCGCCGCGACATGAAGGCCGCGGCCGCCGCCCGGGGCTGAGACCACAGGGTTGTCCACAGGCTTCGGGCGCTGCTGAAGCGCCTCCGGTCACCCCCACCATGGGCGACTGAGCCGGTTCGTGCTTTTGTGCCCCTCCCGCCGCGGTGGCGGGAGGGGCGTTGCGCACCTGGCAGCCGTACGGCCGCCGTCGGTCTTAGAAGTCGCCACCGAAGTCTCCGCCGCCGCCCCAGTCGTCGCCACCGCCGCCGAAATCGCCTCCGCCTGCCTGGTCGGCGCCGAAGTCGCCCGCGGCCGCGTCCTGGAAGCCGTCCTGGTATCCGTCGCCGTAACCCATGTCACCGAAACCCGGCGAGAGCAGTGCGTCGAATATCAGCATGCCGCCGAGCACCCCGGCGCCGGCGCCCAGTGCGGTCTTCCACACCGGCGTCGAATACCAGCCCGACGGCACCGGCCGGCCCTGCACCCGCCCGCCGGGGTAGTAGTAGGGCGTGGCCGACGTCGGCTGCGGCCCGGCCTGGTAGTGCTGCCCCTGCACGGTCACCTCGCGCTCGCGGGTGATCTGGCCGGCGCCCTGCGCGGCGGCGAGCGCGGGCACGTCGGGACCGGGATCCAGACCCATCGCGGTGCGGGCGGCCCGGATGTAGGTGAGCCCCTCCAGCGCCGACTCGCGCGCGAGCTCGAACTGCTTGACCGTGGTCGCCTGCTGGAGCTGCCCGCCCGCGGCGTTGTACCGCTCGCTCGCGTCGGCCAGCGCCTGCGTGGCGGCGGGGCTGTCGCCGTGCAGGTTCATGACCTGCCCGCCGAGCCGCTCGTACCACCGCTGGGCCTCGGCGCGGGCATCGGCGAGCCGCTGTTGCTCCCGGGCGGCGCCGCCGCGGCGGACCACCACCACGAGGCCCGCGACCGCGAGCACGATCACGACCGTGACCAGGATGGTTATCACCAGCGGAAACGCATTCATGTCTTCGACGGTACCCGCGCCGGGAAAGTAGTGCGGCTCTGGCAAGCTCGCAGGGTGACCTTCTCGACGCTGGCAGTGGTGTTCGTCTGTCTGGCGGTCGGTGCCGCCCTGGGCTGGCTGGCCGCCCGGATGCGGGCCGCCACCGACATCGCCCGCCTGGAAGCGACCATCCAGGCCGGCCGGGACGGCGAGCAGCGCATGGAGCAGTCCCTGCGCGCCCTGTCCTACGAGTCCACGGCCCAGTCCCAGGAGGCCGTCGCCCGGGCCGTGGCGCCGCTGCACGACGCGCTGCGCCGCTACGAGCAGCGCGTCTCCGAGCTCGAGCACGACCGCGTGGACTCCTATGCGGAGCTGCGCGAACAGGTCCGCGCGATGGGCCTGGTCTCCGGCGAGCTGCGCACCGAGACGAAGCAGCTCGTCGCGGCCCTGCGCGCCCCCCAGGTCCGCGGCCGGTGGGGCGAGCACCAGCTGCGCCGCATCGTCGAGGCGGCCGGCCTGCTCGAGCACTGCGACTTCGCGGAGCAGGTGACCTCGTCCAACGACCGCCAGGGCGTGCGCCCCGACCTGCTCGTCCGCCTGCACGGCGGCCGCACGGTCGTGGTCGACGCGAAGGCGCCCTTCGACTCGTACCTGTCAGCGATGGAGTCCCGCGACGAGCGCACCCGCGACGGCCACCTCGACCAGCACGCCCGCGTCCTCCGCGGCCATGTCGACGCGCTGTCGGCCAAGGCCTACTGGACGGCGTTCGACCAGACCCCCGACTTCGTGGTCCTCTTCGTCCCCGCGGACCCGTTCCTCGACGCCGCCCTGCAACGCGACGCGACCCTGATGGAGCACGCGTTCGCCCGCAACGTCGTCCTGGCCACGCCGGCGACGCTGGTGGCCCTGCTGCGTACGGTCGCCTATTCCTGGCGGCAGGAGGCCCTCGCCCAGAACGCCCTGGCGGTCCACGGCCTCGCCCGCGAGCTCTACAGCCGCCTCGCCACCCTCGGCGACCACGTCGGCAAGCTCGGCTCCTCCCTGACCGGCGCGGTCACGGCCTACAACCGAGCCGTCGGCTCCCTGGAATCCCGCGTCCTGGTCAGCGCCCGCAAACTCGCCGAAATGGGCGTCTCCGACGACGAGCTCGCCCCGCCGGCGCAGGTCGAACTGACCCCCCGCCAACCCCAGGCCCCCGAACTCCTCGACTCCGACTCGACCCTCTCCCGCTGAATCGTCCAGTGATGACAAGGCCGCGCAGCGAAGCGGAAGCGGTGCGTCGCTGTCACGCATTGCTATGGTGAGCAGCATGACTGCGGTGCCCGAGTGGATGCGGCCGCCTCGGCCTGAGGGCTGGTATTCGGAGGATCTCGACCGGATCGCCGAAGCGCCCCGCCACACCGAACTGATCGATGGAGCACTCGTCTTCATGATGTCTCCCCAGCGGGTCTGGCACGCCAGGATGATCACCGCGCTGGTGAACGCTCTGACGGATCAGGCCCCGGAGGGCGTCGAGGTCGACCGGGAGATCACCATCCGGCTCGACCGATGGAATCGTCCTGAGCCGGACCTCCTGGTCACGAAGGCGCCTTACGACCCGTCCCGAACGTTCTACACGCCCGAGGAGACCCTCCTCGTCGTGGAGGTGGTCTCGCCGGAGTCTGCGCACCGGGACCGGACGGTCAAGCTGCGCAAGTATGCGGAGGCCGGCATCGCGAACTACTGGCGCGTCGAGGAGGAGGCCGGGGCGCCGGTCGTGCACGCCTACGAGCTCGACGGACCGACCCGGGCGTACGCGCCGACGGGCATCCATCGGCGTGAGCTGCGCACCACGGCACCGTTCGCCATCGGGCTCGACCTGGACGGGCTGGTGCCCGGCCGGAAGGCCTGATCCGCCGGGCCTCTCGGTCAGACGTTGAAGCGGAACTCCACCACGTCGCCGTCCTGCATGACGTAGTCCTTGCCCTCCATGCGGACCTTGCCCGCCGACTTCGCGGCCGACATGGAGCCCGCCTCCATCAGGTCGTCGAAGCTGACGATCTCGGCCTTGATGAAGCCGCGCTGGAAGTCGGAGTGGATGACGCCCGCCGCTTCGGGGGCGGTGGCGCCGATCGGGACGACCCAGGCGCGGGCTTCCTTGGGGCCGGCCGTGAGGTAGGTCTGGAGGCCGAGGGTCTGGAAGCCGACGCGGATGAGCTGGTTGAGGCCCGGCTCGGTCTGGCCCGTCGACTCGAGCAACTCCTGGGCCTCGTCCGGCGGGAGGTCGATCAGCTCGGACTCGATCTTGGCGTCCATGAAGATGGCCTCGGCCGGGGCGACGAGGGCGCGCATCTCGTCGAGGAACG
>CAKUMG010000553.1 GCA_934667465.1 uncultured Actinoplanes sp.
GGCACCCGGGTCGCGTTCAGCGCCGCGCTGACCGTGCTGGGCGAGTAGTTCGCCCGCGACGCCACCGCCCGC
This sequence comes from uncultured Actinoplanes sp., assembly GCA_934667465.1. GTDB lineage: Bacteria > Actinomycetota > Actinomycetes > Mycobacteriales > Micromonosporaceae > Actinoplanes. The sequence continues at coordinate 73 of CAKUMG010000553.1, forward strand.
TGGGAGACCGCCGACCGCGGCTCGGACGTCAAGGCCACCTGGGTCGACTACACCGGCAACGACTCGATCACCTCGATCGAGGTCGCCGACAACGTCATCTACCTCGGCGGGCACTTCCGCTGGCTGAACAACCCGAACGCCACCGACAAGGCCGGCACGGGGGCCGTGGACCGGCTCGGCATCGCCGCGGCCGACCCCAGCAACGGCATGCCACTCGCCTGGAACCCGCGCCGCTCGGGCGCGCCCGCGGGCACGACCGCGTGGGGCACCACGATCCCCGTGATCTGGCGGGGGACCGACGGCATCTACGTGGGTCAGAACTCCGACGGGCTCGGCAACGAGTACCACGGCCGCTTCGGCATGTTCCCGCTGGCCGGCGGCCGCAATGTCCCGGCGATCCAGGCACCCACGGCCGCCACCGGCTTCCTCTGGTCGGGCGGCACCGCCGGCAAGCTCAAGCGGACGGCGTTCAACGGCACGACGCTCGGCGCGTCGACCACGGTCAACCAGGCCAACCTGACGTCGGTCGGCGCCGCGACGCGGGCCGGCGACAAGCTCTACTGGGACAAGGGCGGCAAGTTCGCCATCTCGACGGTCGCCAAGACCGGCGTGGTCGGCGTGCCCTGGCACACCGGCTACAACAACTGGTACGGCGCCTCGGCCATGCAGGGCGCGTTCTACCTCAACGGCCGGATCTACTACACGAAGACCACCAGCCAGTCGCTGTTCTACCGCTACCTCGAGCCCGACGGCCACATCGTCGGCGCGACCGAGTTCACCGTGCCGACGACCGGGATCACCTGGTCCACGGCGCGCGGGCTGACCTGGGTCAACGGCAAGATCGTGTACGGCGCCACCGACGGCAAGCTGCGCGCCGTCCCGTTCGACCCGACGGCCGCGGTCGCGGCGAACGGCACCGGGATCAAGGTCGTCGACAACGGCACCACGTGGAAGAGCAAGACGCTCTACTTCGCCGCCTCGTAGCGGAGCCGCCCGATCGAGCGGAGCCGCCTCGTAGCGGAGCCGCCCGATCGAGCGGAGCCGCCTCCTGGAGGAGCCGCCCGATCGAGCGGAGCCGCCTCCAGGAGGAGCCGCCCCCACTGAGCGGGAGCGGCCTCCTGGAACGACGAGGGATCCGCGCCTCCTGGCAACACCGGGAGGCGCGGACGAGAACCAGTACGGACGGAGTGGAGAAGCGTGGCCGACACGTTGACAGCGATCGTGGCGCGGGCGGAGACCCCGCCCGCCGGGGCGCTGGTGCGCGCGGTCTTCGCGCTCAAGCGGGCCTGGTACGGGCTGAAGTATCCGCGCCTGACCCTGGGCCGCGACGTCCAGATCCGGGGCCGCATCCGGCTCCGCCGCGGGGTGACCGTGGTCATCGGCGACCGCTGCCGGCTCAACAAGCTGGTGCGGTTCGCCGGGCCGGGCACGGTCACCGTGGGCGCCGACTCGCTGCTCAACGGCTCATGGATCGGCTGCTGGACCACCGTCACGGTCGGTGCCGGCAGCCTGCTCTCCGACTGCGAGCTGGTCGACAACACGTTCCACAACCTCGACCCGGCCCGCCGGCACCAGCCGCCGTCGCCCGGCACCCGCGCACCGATCACCCTGGGTGAGAACGTGTGGGTGGGCGCCGGCGCGCTGGTGATGAAGGGCGTCACGATCGGCCGGGACTCGGTGGTGGGCGCGGCGGCCGTCGTGCGCTCCGACGTCCCGGACCGGGTCGTGGTGATCGGCAACCCGCAGCAGATCGTGAAGCGGTTCGATGACTGAGCCCCCCTCCGTCATGGACAGCACGGACGTCGTCGGCGGCCGGCGCAACCTCACGCTCACCGACCTGATCCGGATCCCGGCGCACCGGTGGAAGCCCGTCGCCGCCGGAGCCCTGGCCGGGCTGCTCGCCGGCATCGTCTATCTGTTGCTGCCCGCGCGCTACGAGGCCGTGGCGGTGGTGGCCGTGCGCCCGGTCGTCACGGACCCGTTCTCGTTCCCCGGCCCGGGCGCCGACCGCGTGGTCAACATGACGGTGGAGAACGGCCTGGCCACCGGCACCGAGGTGACGGCCGCGGTGTCCGCCGCGACCGGGCAGAACCCCGAGGAGGCGCGCTCGGGGCTGGTCGTCGAGCTGCCCACCGGCACCCAGGTGCTGCGGTTCCGCTACGTCGCGGGCGACACCGGCGACGCGATCGCCGGCGCCAACGCGGCCGCCACGGCGTACCTCCAGGTTCGTCAGGGCATCTACCAGAAGCAGCGGGACGCGATCCTCGCCTCCTACGACCAGAGCCGCAAGACGATCCAGGACCAGCGCGAGGAGCTGCGCGAGGAGCTGTCCACGCGCAGCACCGCCGCCGTCTCCCCCGCGGTGACCGCGCGGCTGGACCAGCTGCGCGGCCTGGACGACCAGCTGGCCGACCTGACGCAGCGCCGCGCCACCACCGCGGCGATCGACGTCACGCCCGGCAACGTCACCCGGGTCGCGGCACCGCCGCTGGCGTCCAATCACGACTCCGCGCCGCTCTACGCCCTGGTGGCCATCATCGGTGGCGCCCTCGCCGGCGCGGTGCTCGCGTTCGTCCTCGAGGCGATGGACCGGCGCGTGCGCTCCGGCTCCGAGGCGGCCGCCATCAGCGGCCTGCCGCTGCTCGCCGAGCTGGGCGGCCGCCGCAAACGCGGCAACGACCCGGCCCCCCGGACGGCCGAGCTGCGCTATCTCGCGCTGGCCGTGCTCGGCCAGCTCGGCCCGATCCCGCACCGCCGGATCGTGCTGCTCAGCGCGCGCCCCGGCGACCTGCCGACCGGCGTGGCGACCGGGCTGGCCCTGGCGCTGGCCGGGCAGGGCAACACCGTCGGCTGGCAGGATCACACCGCGGAGGCCGGCGACGCCCGCTCGCGGCTGGTGTCCGCGGCCACCGGGCCGGCCGACGAGCAGCCCGAGACCGGCACCGCGTACGGGCGCGGCGGCGCGCCGGTGATGGCGCGCGGCTCGGTGACGTCGTCCGTACCCGTCGGCTCCGGCAAGATCCTGCTGCTCGCACCCCCGCAGCCCGACAGCAAGATGGTCACCGTCGTCCGCGCCGCGTCGGCGGACCGCGACGACCGGGGCGTCCGGACCGCGCTCGAGGCCGCCGCCGTGGTGGTGGTCCGCCGCGACGTGACCCGCGCCGGCGACCTGGCCCGTCTCGTCAGCACCCTGCGCCTGACCGGCGCCCGCTCGCTGGGCGTGGTCGTGGTGGGCGGGGATGGCTGAGTTCCGCGGCGCCCGGCTGCCCACGTGGCCGCTGATGGTGATGTTCGGCGCGATGCCGCTGCTGTGGGCGTCGGGCGGGTTCTACCTGCTCTGGCCGCTGCTCGGCATCGTGCTGGCCATGGTGCTGCTGGGCCGCCGCGAGCGGCTCGAACTGCCCGCGGGCACAGGCCTGTGGGTGGTCTTCCTGATCCTGGTCGCGCTGTCGATGAGCCGGCTGGGCGGCGGCGGTGAGCTGCTGGTCGCGGTGCTGCGCTTCGCGTTCTACGTGACCGCCGTGCTGGTCGGGCTGTACGTCTACACGACCATGCGCGAGGGCCAGTCGTGGGCGCGCGTCTTCCGGCCGCTGGCCATGTTCTGGCTGGGGTTGGTCCTGCTCGGCTGGCTCGGGGTGCTGTTCCCCCGCTTCTCCGCGGTCAGCCCGCTGGAGGCGCTGCTGCCGGCCAACCTGGCCGCGAACGCCTTCATCCAGGACCTCGTGCACCTGCAGACCGCCGAGTTCAGCACGACGTCCGCGAACCCGATCTACCGGCCCGCGGCCCCGTTCCCCTACACGAACACCTGGGGAAGCACCTGGGCGGTGCTGCTGCCCTGCGTGGTCGCCTACCTGCTGTCCGTACGCGGCACGCGGCTGCGCCCGTACCTGCTGGTGTCCCTGCCGTTGTCGCTCGTGCCGGCGTTCCTGACCCTGAACCGCGGCATGTTCGTCAGCCTCGCCGCCGGGATGGCCGTGCTCGCGCTGCGCGGCGTGCTCCGCCGCCAGGTCAAGGTCGTGGTCTCGGTCGTCGTCGCGGCCGGGCTGGTCGGCATCGCGACGCTGTTCATCCCGGTGGACGAGCTCATCTCCGCGCGTACGAGCAACAGCGACAGCACCACCGACCGGCTCAGCCTGTATTCGCAGGCGATCCTGCTGGCCGAGCGGGCGCCGCTGCTCGGCTACGGCGGACCGGTCACTGTGGACACGACGACGGCGGCGGCGCCGGTCGGCACGCAGGGCCAGTTCTGGCAGGTGCTCATCTCGCACGGGGTGCCCGCGGTGATCCTCTTCACCGGCTGGTTCGTGGTGGTCGCGTTCCGGCTCGGCCGGGCCGTGTCGCCGGCCGGGCAGTGGCTCGCGACCGTCCCGATCGTCGGCCTGGTGCAGCTACCCTTCTACGGCGTCACGTTCCAGAACCTCACGGTGATCTGCTACGCGGCCGGGCTCGCCATGGCCGCCGTCGACGGCCCAGTACGCCGCGTCGTCCGCCCGGTCTCCGACGACCTGCCCGCCCTGGCGGCCGGCCGATGACCACCACAGCCGTACGCGACCCGGGCAGCGAACGCCGGCAGGGCGCCCGCAGCAGCCTCGTCGGGCTCGGGGGCGCGGCGATCAGCGGGCTGTTCGGGTTCCTGCTCGCCGTCGTGCTGGCGCGCGGGTTCGGGCCGGCCGGCTCGGGTGCCGTGTTCACCGCGATCGGGCTGCTCACCGTCGCCTCGGCGGTCTGCTGCCTGGGCGCCGACACCGGCCTGGTCTGGGCGCTACCCCGGCGCGCGCGGGACCGGCCCGCCGGTGGCCTGCTGACCGTCGCGCTGGTGCCGCCGCTGGCCGCCGGGCTCCTGGTCGGCGGCGCGGGGCTGCTGCTCACCGGGCCGCTGGCCGGCAC
>CAKUMG010000554.1 GCA_934667465.1 uncultured Actinoplanes sp.
CGGCCGGGTCGATCCGGCCGGCGGCGACGGCCGGCCCGGTCGCGGAACCGGCGACGGCGCTGGAGCCCGAGGCGACGGTCGCGGCCGCCGCACCCAGCTCGGCCGGCCCGCCGAAGAGCTTGCGCATCGTGCCGGTGAAGGCCGTCCGCAGCTCGTCGAGTCCGATCGAGAACTGCTCCTCGATGTCGAGCACCTGCTCCGACGTGGTCACACCGAGCGCCGTGACCGTGATGCCGTGCTCCTGCGCCAGGGCACGGAACGCGGTGTCGTGGCCGCGGGGCACGGTCACCAGCACGCGGCCGGTCGACTCGCTGAAGAGCCAGACGAACGGCGCGGTGCCGGCGTCGCCCGGCAGCGTGATCTTGGCGCCGACGTTGCGGCGCAGGCAGGACTCCACCAGCGACTGGGAGAGCCCGCCGTCGGAGAGGTCGTGCGCCGCGACGACGAACTTGCGCTCGCCGGCCTGTGCCAGCAGCTTGCCCAGCCGCTGCTCGTGGCCGAGGTCGACCTTGGGCGGGCGACCGCCGAGGTGCTCGTGGGTGACCCACGCCCACTCGGAGCCGGAGAGCTCGGCCGAGGTGTCGCCGAGCAGGAAGAGCAGGTCGCCTTCCGCGTTCGGCGGCGGCGGGAAGCCCATCGGCACCCGGGTGGCGACGTCCTCCAGCACGCCGAGGACGCCGACCACCGGGGTGGGGTGGATGGCGGCCGCGCCGGTCTGGTTGTAGAAGCTGACGTTGCCGCCGGTGACCGGGATGCCCAGCTCCTGGCAGCCGTCGGCGAGACCGCGCACGGCCTCGGCGAACTGCCACATGACGGCCGGGTCCTCCGGGGAGCCGAAGTTGAGGCAGTCGGTGACCGCGATCGGCTCGGCGCCGGTGACGGCGACGTTGCGGTAGGACTCGGCGAGGGCCAGCTTGGCACCCTCGTACGGGTCGAGCCGCGCCATCCGGCCGTTGCCGTCGACCGACAGCGCCACGCCGAGCCCGGTGGCCTCGTCGATGCGCAGCACGCCGGCGTCCTCGGGCTGCGCCAGGACGGTGTTGCCCAGGACGTAGCGGTCGTACTGCTCGGTGACCCAGGTCTTGTCGCACAGGTTCGGCGACGCGATCATGCGCAGCACCGTCTCGCGCAGCTCCTCCGGCGTGGCCGGGCGGGGCAGCGTCTCGGCGCGGTCGGCCTGCAGCAGGATCAGGTCGCCGGGCTCCCGGATCGGCCGGGCATAGACCGGGCCGTCGTCGGCGAGCGAGCCCGGGGGCACGTCCACGACGACGTGGTCGTTCCAGCTGATGACCAGGCGGCCGGGCTCGCCCTCGGTCTCGGCCGCGGTGACCTCGCCGATCGCGGTGGCCCAGACGCCCCACTTCTCGGCGACGGCGAGCACCTCGTCGAGCTTCTCCGGCGTGACGATCAGGAGCATGCGCTCCTGCGACTCGCTGGCGAGGATCTCGGTCGGCGACATGGACGCCTCGCGCAGCGGCACCCGCTCCAGCCAGACCCGCATGCCGGTGCCGGCGGCGGCGGCCGTCTCGGTGAGCGCGCAGGTCAGGCCCGCGCCGCCGAGGTCCTGGATGCCGGCCACGAGGCCGGCGTCGTAGAGCTCGAGGCAGCTCTCGATGAGCAGCTTCTCCATGAACGGGTCGCCGACCTGCACCGACGGGCGCCGCTGCTCGGCACCCTCGTCGAAGGTCGCCGAGGCCAGCACGGAGACGCCGCCGATGCCGTCGCGGCCGGTCCGGGCGCCGAGCAGCACCACGACGTTGCCGATGCCGGCGGCTTCCTTGTGCTGGAGCCGCTCGACCGGCAGCACGCCGATGCTGAGCGCGTTGACCAGCGGGTTGCCCTGGTAGGTCGGGTCGAAGACGATCTCGCCGCCGATGTTGGGCAGGCCCAGGCAGTTGCCGTAGCCGCCGATGCCGGCCACGACGCCGGGCAGCACACGCGCGGTGTCCGGGTGGTCCGCGGCACCGAAGCGCAGCGGGTCCATGACCGCGACCGGGCGGGCGCCCATGGCGAGGATGTCGCGCACGATGCCGCCGATGCCGGTCGCCGCGCCCTGGTAGGGCTCGACGTAGCTGGGGTGGTTGTGCGACTCGACCTTGAAGGTGACCGCGAGCTCGTCCGAGATCTGGACGACGCCCGCATTCTCACCGATGCCGGCGAGCATGCGGGTGTTCTTGGGAGCCTTCTCGCCGAACTGGCGCAGGTGCACCTTGCTCGACTTGTAGGAGCAGTGCTCGCTCCACATGATCGAGTACATCGCGAGCTCGGAGGCGGTCGGGCGCCGGCCGAGGATCTGCCGGATGCGCTCGTACTCGTCGTCCTTGAGGCCCAGCTCGGTGTGCGGCTGCAGCTCGTCGGGGGTCTTAGCGGCCTGGTCGACGGTGTCGATGTCGCCGGCCAGCACGTCGGTGGCGGCGAACGCCGTGGCCGACAGCTTGGCGGACTGTTCGGGCACCCCGGCGCCGGTGGCGGTGTCGGGCTGGGTGGTCATCGCGTCGGTCCCCCTGTGAGCTGCCCGCCCGCGGCGCCGGCCAGGTGCCGCAGGGCAGAGGTGAAGAAGCCGAGGCCGTCGAGCGACGGGCCGGTCAGGGCCTCCACCGCGTGTTCCGGGTGCGGCATGATGCCGACCACGTTGCCGGCCTCGTTGGTGATCGCGGCGATGTCGCGCTGCGAGCCGTTCGGGTTGCCGCGGGTGTAGCGGGCGACGACCCGGCCCTCGGCCTCGAGCGCGTCGAGCGTCTTCTCGTCGGCGACGAAGCAGCCCTCACCGTTCTTGACCGGGATCAGGATCTCCTCACCCTCGGTGAAGGAGTTGGACCACGCGGTCGAGGTGCTGCCGATCCGCAGGTGCTGGTCGCGGTTGCGGAAGTGCAGGTGCTGGTTGCGGGTCAGGGCGCCGGGCAGCAGGTGGGCCTCGCAGAGGATCTGGAAGCCGTTGCAGATGCCGAGGACCGGCAGGCCACCGCGGGCGGCGTCGACCAGGGTCTCCATGACCGGCGCGAACCGGGCGATGGCGCCGCACCGCAGCGCGTCGCCGTAGGAGAAGCCGCCGGGCAGGACCACGGCGTCGACGCCGTGCAGGTCCGCGTCGCCGTGCCAGAGACGGACGGCCTCACCGCCGGCGATGCGCACCGCGCGGGCGGCGTCGCCGTCGTCGAGAGAACCGGGGAAAGTGACGACTCCGATGCGCATGGTCATGCGCTCACGGGGGTAGTGTCACCGGCGGGCTCCTCGACCCGGATCGAGAAGTCCTCGATGACCGGGTTGGCGAGCAGCTTGTCGGCGATCTCCCGGGCGGTGGTGAGGTCGGGTTCCCCGTCGAACTCGATCTCGATCCGGCGTCCGATGCGTACGGAGGAGACGTCACTCACGCCGAGCCGCGGCAGCGCATTCGCCACTGCCTGGCCCTGCGGATCGAGGATCTCCGGCTTGAGCATGACGTCGACAACGACGCGTGCCACGGGCACTCCTGACTGTTGGTGCGCAGTTGGATGCGCCCACGAAGGGGCGAGCGCCCCGAAGCCTACCCTGTGCGACCGCCGATCGACTTCTACCCCGGTGTCGGCAGGCCGACGTGGTAACGCCTGACCAGGGCATCTCGATCGTGATCTCGGCCACCGCCGCGGGGGTCATCACATCGAGATAGGTATCGGATGACGTGTAGTCACCGTGGGGCCCCCGACCGTAGCGTCCTTCGACAAAGCTCGATGTCACCTGAGCATCGGCTCACCCGGAAGGAGCTCGGCGTGCGCATCCGCCTCGTCGTCGCCTCGCTGGCCACCGCCCTGATCGGTGCGGTCGCCGTCCCCTCTGCCGCCCTCGCCGTGGACGACCCCGACAGGATCATCGGTGGCGGCACCGTCTCGTCGGCCCCGTGGGCCGCCGCGGTCCTGAGCAACGGCAGCTTCACCTGCTCGGGCACGATCATCTCGGCCAACTACGTGCTCACCGCGCGGCACTGCATCAGCGGCACCATGTCCGTCCGGGTGGGCAGCGTCAACCGCACGACGGGTGGCACCACGCGGGCCGTCAGCTCCACCTCGACCCGCTACGACCTGGCCCTGATGCGCCTCGCCTCGCCGATCACCACGAGCTACATGCCGCTGGCGAGCGCCAACCCGCCGCTCAACGCGACCAACTCGATCTACGGCTGGGGCATGACCTGCTACAGCGGCTGCTCCGCGTCGACGGTGCTCAAGACCGCGACCGTACGGGTCACCTCGAACAGCCAGACCGACGCGTACGGCGGTCAGGCGATCGGCAGCACCCGCATCAACGGCAACGCATGGCGCGGCGACTCGGGTGGCCCGCAGGTCTACAACGGCGCCCAGGTGGGCGTGGCTTCGACGGCGGACGGCTCGTCGCGCCAGTACTACGGCAGCGTCGCCTACAACCGCGCCTGGATCACCAGCGTGGCCGGCATCTGACGCACCCGGTTTGCCGCCGCCCGGCCCCGCAGCACAGGGGGCCGGGCGGTTGTGCGCCCGCGGCGGATCAGAGGATCGGCGCGGGGGCGTACTTCGCGGCCTCGGGGTTCGTGGCGACGATCTCGGCGATGCGCGCGACGACGGCCTGGACCTGGGCCGGGGCGGCGCCGACGAACGCGGCCCGGTCGGCGACCAGCGTGTCGATCTCGGCGCGCGAGAGGTCGAGCCGCCCGTCCGCGGCGAGCCGGTCGAACAGGTCGTTCTCGGCGATGCCCTTCTCCCGCATGGCGAGCGCCACGCCCACCGCGTGCTCCTTGATGACCTCGTGCGCGACCTCGCGGCCCACACCCTTGCGCACCGCCGCGACCAGGATCTTCGTGGTGGCGAGGAACGGCAGGAAGCGGTCCAGCTCGCGGGCGATCACGGCCGGGTAGGCGCCGAACTCGTCGAGCACGGTGAGGAACGTCTGGAACAGCCCGTCGGCAGCGAAGAACGCGTCGGGCAGCGCGACGCGGCGCACCACCGAGC
>CAKUMG010000555.1 GCA_934667465.1 uncultured Actinoplanes sp.
GCCTCGTGGTGCTCGACGACGTGCGCGCCGCCGACGTCCGGGAGCAGGCCGACCGCCAGGGCCCGGCGCTCGCGCTGTGGTTCCACGGGCTCGCGGCGGTGCTGGCCGTGCTGCTCGGCGCGGGCGCGCTGCTGCTGGCCGCGACCGTCGACCGGGCCCGCCGCGACGAGGACCTGGCAGCGCTGCGGGCACAGGGGCTGGGGCGGCGGCTCGCCGGGCGTGCGAGCCTGCTCGCGTACCCCCTGCTCGTGCTCGTCGCCGTGCCCGCCGGGACCGGGGCGGGCCTGCTCGGCTACGGGCTGAGCGGCTGGTCCCTGCCCCTGGCCGGGCTGGTGCCGCCGCCGCTGCCGCTGCCGATCTGGCCGCACTGGTGGGTCGTGGTGGCCGTCGCGCTGGCGGTGCTGGCCGTGCTGGGCGGGACGGCCGTGCTGGCCGGCCGCGACCTGAGCCGGCGGATCGGATGACCGCCGTCGAGAGAGGGAGTGCTGTGCGGACGCTGACTGTCGAGAAGGTGGACCTCGGGTACGGTGCCGCGGACCCGGTGCTGCGCGAGGTGACCGTCGCCGCCCGCCCCGGCGAACTCCTCGCGGTGACCGGGACCTCCGGCGCCGGCAAGACGACGCTGCTCGCCGCGATGGCCGGGCTGCTGCGCCCGGTCGCCGGCCGGGTGCTGGTCGACGACGAGGAGCTCAAGGACCGTGACCAGGGCGTCGGCCTGGGTGTCGTGCTGATCCCGCAGGAGAACGGGCTGGCCGTGATCCTGACCGCGGCGGAGAACATCTCGGTGGCCCTGATCGCCACCGGGTCGACGACCGCCGAGGCGCGCCGGGCGACGACCGAGTCGCTGGAGAAGCTGGGTCTCGGCGCCCAGGGCGGGCAGCTCGTCGAGGAGCTCTCCGGCGGCCAGCAGCAGCGCGCCGCGATCGCCCGCGGGCTGGCCCTGCGCGGCGACGTGATCCTGGCGGACGAGATCACCAGCGAGCTGGACGCCGCCAACCGGCAGAAGGTCATGGACCTGCTGCGCGCCGAGGCGGCCCGCGGCGCGGCGGTGGTCCTGGCCACCCACGACCCGGAGGCCGCGGCCGCATGCGACCACGAGCTGCACCTCGCGGACGGGACAGCGGAGCTGGTGCGCTGACCCCTATCGTCGGGGCATGGAGAGACTGGCACACGCGACACGGCTCGAGTGGGACGGATCGACGGGGGCGGGCTATCGCGCGTACAGCCGGGAACACCGCGCGAGCGCCCCGCCGGCGTCGGCGGCGCTGCGGCTCAGCGCCGACCCGCACTTCCGCGGCGACGGCGACCTGCTCAACCCGGAACAGCTCGTGGTGCTCGCCGCCAGCTCGTGCCAGCTGCTGTCGTTCCTGTCGGTGGCGGCCCGCAAGCACCTCGACGTGGTCGGCTACAGCGACGACGCCACCGGCTATCTGAGCGCCGACCTGCGCAAGGCCCGGATCGAGACGATCGAGTTGCGGCCGGTGATCCGGGTCGCCGCGGGCACCGACGAGGCCCTCGTACGGGGGCTCGTCGAGCAGGCGCACCAGGAGTGCTACATCGCCAACTCGCTCCACTCCGAGGTCACCATCACCACGACGGTGGTGACCGCGTGAGGGACATCGAGCTCGCCCTGCCCGACGAGCCGGGCGCCCTGGGCACCTTCGGCGCGGTCCTGGGCCGCGCCGGCGTGAGCCTCGAGGGCGGCGGCGTCTTCGCGGGCCACGCCCACTTCCTGGTCTCCTCCTCCAGCGCCGCTGCGGCTGCGCTGGAGGACGCGGGTCTCGGCCCGGTGACCGTCAACGACGTGGTGATGCTGCGGCTCGACCAGGAGCAGCCGGGCAGCCTGGGGCTGACGGCCGCCCGGTTCGGCGCCGCCGGCATCAACATCCGTACGCAGTACAGCGATCACGCCGGCAACCTGATCCTGATCGTCGACCCCGCGCAGCACGAGACCGCGACGGCGCTGGCCGCCGAGCTCACCCGCTGACCGCCCCGCCCGCCACCGGGCCGCCGCTCAGGCGGCGGCTTCGGCGGCCTCGGTGCCACCGGGGACCAGGGTGACGGTGCCGTTCTCGTGGTCGACGGTGAAGAGGGTGCCCGGCGGGAAGGTGCCCAGGACCTCCGGCGGGAGCTGGACCGTGCCGTCGCCCGCGACCACGGCGAAGTCCTGGCCGTCGCGGCCCTCGGCGCCGACCCGGCCGTCGCGGATGGTGACCGCGCGGCCCAGGCGCGCGCCGACCTCGTTGTCGTGGGTGACGACCACGATGGTGGTGCGGCGTTCCCGGTTGACGGTCTCCAGGGCCTCGAGGACCTCGTCGCGGCCGCTCTTGTCGAGGCGGCTGGTGGGCTCGTCGACGAGCAGCAGGCCGGGCCCGGCGGCGATGCCCACCGCGAGGGCGGCGCGCTGGCGGCCGCCCGGGGTGAGGTCGTCGAGGCGGGCCTTGCCGCGGCCCGGGAGGCCGACCAGGTCGAGGATGCGGTCGGGATCGTCGAGCTCGATGCCGCGGGTGCCGGAGGCGCGCCGCTGAGCCAGCCAGATGTTGCGGTGCAGCGACGCGTACGGCAGGAGGTTGCGGGCCGCGCCCTGCAGCACCACGCCGATCTCGGTGCCCCGCAGCCGGGAGACCTCCCCGTCGGTGAGCTTGCCCATGTCGTACGTGCCGATGTTGATCCGCCCCGCGGACGGGCGCATCATGCCCGCGAGCAGCGAGATCAGCGTCGACTTGCCCGAGCCGGACGGGCCGACCAGGGCGAGCGTCTCACCCGGGGCGATCGACAGGTCGACGCCGGCCAGGGCGACGACGTCACCGGCGTCGGCGCGGTAGATGTGGACCACGCGCCGGCAGGCGACGGCAAGACCGTTCATGGCGATCAACCTAGACCATGACACTGTGGCGGTGGTCACCCGGACGTGGCGGGACTGGCTTGTTTAGGGTGAGCGCCGTGCGCGACATCGCCGTGTTCTCCGGTCATGCCCACCCCGTCCTCGCCGCCGAGATCTGTGAGCATCTCGGCGTGCCCCTGCTGCCGACCCAGACCTCCCGGTTCGCCAACGACTGCATCGAGGTGCAGCTGCGGGGCAACTGCCGGGAACGGGACGTCTTCCTGATCCAGCCGCTGGTTCCCCCGGTCCAGGAGAACCTCGTGGAGCTGCTCTTCATGCTCGACGCCGCCCGGGGGGCGTCGGCCGGGCGCATCACCGTCGTGCTGCCCCATTACGCGTACGCCCGTAGTGACAAGAAGGACGCCCCGCGCATCTCCATCGGCGGCCGCCTGGTCGCCGACCTGCTGCAGACGGCGGGCGCGGACCGGATCCTCGCGATGACCCTGCACTCGCCGCAGGTGCACGGCTTCTTCAGCGTGCCTGTCGACCACCTGCACGCGCTGCGCGAGCTGGCCACCCACTTCCGCCGCTACGACCTGAGCAACGCCGTCGTGGTCTCGCCGGACCTGGGCAACGCCAAGGAGGCGGCGGCGTTCGCCCGGATGCTCGGCATCGAGGTCGCGGCAGGCGCGAAGCAGCGCTACGCCGACGACAAGGTCGTGATCAGCACGGTCATCGGCGAGGTGGCCGACCGCGACGTGATCATCCTGGACGACGAGATCGCCAAGGGCAGCACGGTGTTCGAGCTGCTCGACCGGCTCCGCGAGCGGCACGCGAGGAGCATCCGGGTGGCCTGCACGCACGGTCTTTTCGCCGCTCAGGCAGTGCAGCGGCTGTCCGCGGAGAAGGATGTGCTGGAAATCGTGTCCACGAACACAGTGCCGATTCCGGAGGACGCCCGGACGGACAAGCTGACCGTGCTGTCGGTCGCTCCCGCGCTGGCCGAGGCCATGCGCCGGATCCACAATGGCGAGTCGGTGAGCGCCCTCTTCGCCTGAGCCGCCAACCAGGCACTCTGCGTGACTAGCAATGGTTACGCAGAGTGCCTCTTCTGTCTCTCCCGAAGGCGACATAACGCCTGTTCGAGCACGTCAGTGCCCATTGTCGTCGGCCTACGCTGCGTTGACACCGGCCGAGGTGGCGGTTACCTTTAGTGCACTACGCCTCGCGTGCCGCGGCGGTCCGGACGGCGTGACAACGGGGGTCGTGCGGGGCGCCGCGGGTCCCGCTTCCGGGCCCGGCAGTGGCACGAAGTGGCCTCTACCTGCGTCGATTCGGTTCCGCAGGTTGACGGGTTTGTCCATCCCCCGGTCGGGGGAGCGATTAGCCTATGTTCAGGTTGATCTCCCACGGTATGCGGGCAGCGCTGTGCTGATCGGGGCACACCTGTGTCACGCTGGCCGTCGCATGATCCGGACCGCTCCGGCCCGACAACACCGCAGGTCACGTGCTGCGGGCCCGGGGCTACGAGCACACGGAGGACACGTGGCAAACATCGAGACGTCCCTCAAGGAAGCGATGGCCATCGACGGCGCCGTCGGCGTCGCGCTGGTCGATTACACCAGCGGCCTGACCCTGGGCGTCCTGGGTGGCGGCCCGACCATGGACATGAACGTCGCGGCCGCCGGCAACACCGACGTGGTCCGGGCGAAGGTCCGCACGCTGGAGATGCTCGGCCTCTCCGACTCGATCGAGGACATCCTCATCACCCTCGACACCCAGTACCACCTGATCCGCCTGCTGAAGTCCTCGCGCAGCGGCGACGCGTTCTTCCTCTACCTGGCGCTCAACAAGACCCGGGCCAACCTGGGTCTCGCTCGCCACCAGCTGCGCCGCATCGAATCCGACCTCGAGGTATGACGGGCAGCACCACCCGCAGCATGTCGGAAGTGGTCACCTCCGCGGTGGCCGACTTCCGTGCCCTGGTCCCGGACTGTGTCGCCGCGGGCCTCGTGGACATGTCGACGGGAATGCTGCTGGCCGTCGACACCCTCGACAACTACCCCGGCGAGCTGCTCGACCTGCTCGCCGCGGCCACGTTCGACCTCTTCCAGGGTCGCAACGTGGTGA
>CAKUMG010000556.1 GCA_934667465.1 uncultured Actinoplanes sp.
GCGTCCCGCCGCGGGCCCGCGGCGGGACCCGGATGGGGTCTTCCGCCGCGGGCTCTTCAGCGCCGGGCCGGTGCTCTAGTCGTACGTGTAGAAGCCCTTGCCCGCCTTGCGCCCGAGGTCGCCCGCCGTGACCATGCGCTGCAGCAGCTCCGGCGGGAAGAACTTCTCGTCCGCCGTGTCCCGGTAGATGTTGCCGGCGGCGTTGAGCATGACGTCGAGCCCGGTGAGGTCGACGGTGGCGAGCGGCCCCATCGCGTGCCCGAAACCGAGCTTCATGACCGTGTCCAGGTCGGCGGCGCTGACCACCCCCGACTCGACGAGCTGGATCGCCTCGACGAGCAGCGCGGAGAAGAGCCGGTTGGAGACGAAGCCCGCGACGTCCCGCTTCACCTCGACGCAGGTCTTGCCGACCTCCTCGGCGAACCCGCGCGCGGCGGCGAGCGTGTCGTCCGAGGTCTGGTAGCCGCGGACCAGCTCGACCAGCTTCATCATCGGCACCGGCGAGAAGAAGTGGATGCCGACGACCGACTCGGGGCGCTGGGTGACCGCGGCGATCTGGGTGATCGGGATGGCCGAGGTGTTGGTGCCGAGCACCGCGCCGGGCTTGCAGATCTTGTCGAGCGCCCGGAACACCTCGTGCTTGGCCTCGACCTTCTCGAAGATGGCCTCGACCACCACGTCGGCGTCGGCGGCCGCCTCCAGCTCGGTCGTGGTGGTGACCCGCGCGAGCGTGGCGTCCGCGTCCTCCTGGGAGATCTTCTCCTTGGCCACGAAGCGGCCGAGCGAGGTCCTGATCGCACCGACGCCCCGGTCGAGCGACGGCTGGTCCAGGTCCCGCATGGTGACCTGCCATCCGGCCTGCGCCGCCACCTGGGCGATGCCCGACCCCATCAGACCCGACCCGATGACCGCGAGCCGACCCGCCATGTGCGTCACTCCTTCGCGTAAGACTGGTGCCGTCGGTCACACCCTAGCCGCATTCCTTAACGAACCCTCAGTGCGACGACCGGCGAAGTGGGATGCGCGGCGCGCGGGATGCGCGGCGAAGCCCGGCGCGATGTGCGGGAAAGAGCCGAAAAGCATTCGCGTACGGTGCCAGACTGGCCCCATGCCTCCTGCCGACGGCTGGTACCTCCTCGGCCCGTTCCTCGCCGTCGCGCTGACCGGCTTCCTCGGTGCGATCTTCTGGCGCTGGCAGACGCTCGAGCGCACCCCGGACGACCCGCTGCGCGACCTCTACTCCGGCCTCGCCATCCTGCACAGCGAGGACTACGGACTGCTCTGTCCCGCCGCCGTCACCGACGACCCGGACCTCGCCGACGAGATCCGCGAGCTGCTCGCCGGCGCCGGTATCCGCTCCACGTCGGCGATCCGCCCCGACGGCCGCTTCCTGGTGCTGGTCTTCGGCGAGGAGGCCGAGGAGGCGCGCCGCCTGGTGGGCGACACCCCGGCCCTCTGAGAAAGCGCAGGCCGACCCGCCGAGAAGGCACAGGCCGGGTCGTCGTCGACCCGGCCACGAAACCCCCGGGCTAGAAGTCGTACGTCGGCTCGGGCACGTCCGTGCGCTCCACCTCGACGCCCAGCTTGGCGAGGTCCGAGACGAAGTCGGGGTAGCCGCGGTCGATGTGGTGCACCTCGGCGACCTCGGTCACGCCCTCGGCGCACAGGCCGGCGATGACCAGGCCCGCGCCGGCCCGGATGTCGGTCGCGCGCACCGGCGCACCGGAGAGCCGCTCGCGGCCGTTGGTGACCGCGTGGTGCCCGTCGGTCCGGATGTCGGCGCCGAGGCGGACCATCTCGTTCACGAACATGAACCGGCCGTCGAAGATGTTCTCGGTGATCAGCGACGTGCCCTTGCTGACCGCCGCCAGCCCGAGCGCCATCGGCAGCAGGTCGGTGGCGAAGCCCGGGTAGGGCAGGGTCACGATGTCGACGGCCTTGGGGCGGTCGTCCATGCGCACCCGGAAGAGGTTGTCGCCCGGCTCGACGACCGCGCCCGCGGAGACGAGCTTGTCGAGCGCGATCTCGAGGAATTCGGGGCGCACCCCGTGCACGGTCACGTCGCCGCGGGTCATGGCTGTCGCGTACGCCCAGGTGCCGCCCACGATCCGGTCGCCGACAGTGGCGTGGTGCACCGGCTTGAGCTCCTCGACGCCCTCGATGGTCAGCGTCGACGTGCCCGCGCCGTCGATCTTGGCGCCCATGTCGGTGAGCATCTGGCAGATGTCGACGATCTCCGGCTCGCGCGCCGCGTTGTCGATCTCCGTGACCCCGCGCGCCAGGACCGCCGCCATCAGGATGTTCTCGGTGGCGCCGACGCTCGGGAAGTCGAGCCAGATCTTGCTGCCGCGCAGCCCGCTGGGCGCCGAGGCGATGACGAAGCCGTGCTCGTTGGTGATCGTCGCGCCGAGCCGCGCCAGGCCGGCCACGTGCATGTCCAGGCCGCGCGAGCCGATCATGTCGCCGCCGGGCAACGCCACCCGTACGTATCCGCGGCGGGCCAGCAGCGGGCCCAGCACGCAGATCGAGGCCCGCAGCCGCCGCACCAGGTCGTAGTCGGCCTCGCTGCCCGGCTCGGCGGGCACGTCGATGATCGCCTCGTCGCCCGCGAACGACACCTCGCAGCCCAGCCGGCGCAGCACCTCACCCATGATCGCTATGTCGGTGATCCGGGGGACGTTCGCGACCACGCTGCGCCCCTCGGCCAGCAACGCGACCGCCATCAGCTTCAGCGCGGAATTCTTGGCGCCGCCCACGGCGACGTCCCCGGACAGACGCGCGCCGCCCTTGACCCTGATCACATCCACGTCGGCCATCGTATGGGGCGCGTCCAGCCGCGCTCCGTAGGGTGGGGGCCATGGCCGTGCATCTGAACCGCATTTACACCCGCACCGGCGACGCCGGCGCCACCCGACTGGGCAACAACGAGGTCGCCGCGAAGACGGACCCGCGGATCAGCGCGTACGCCGACGTCGACGAGTGCAACGCGGCCATCGGCGTGGCGCTCGCGCTCGGCCAGCTGGCCCCCGACGTCCGCAGCGTGCTCGGCGCGGTGCAGAACGACCTCTTCGACGTGGGCGCCGACCTGTGCAACCCGTTCGCGGACAACCCGGACTACCCACCGCTGCGCATCCAGGAGTCCTACGTCACCCGGCTCGAGGGCTGGTGCGACGAGTACAACTCCGAGCTGCCCAAGCTGGACTCCTTCGTGCTGCCCGGCGGCACCCCGGGCGCGGCGCTGCTGCACGTCGCCCGCACGGTCGCCCGGCGCGCCGAGCGCTCCGCCTGGACCCTGATCGACGCGGACGCCGACCGTACGCCGATCCTGCCCGCGAAGTACCTGAACCGGCTCTCGGACCTGTTGTTCATCCTGGCCCGCACCGCCAACGGCCCGCGCGGCGACGTCAAGTGGGTCCCGGGCGGCCAGGCCTCGTGAGCCCCCGGTCACGCCCCACGGGCCCGGGAGCGCCACCCCGTGAGCCCGCAGCCACGCCCCACGGGCCCGGCGGGCGCCCCGTGAGCCCGCAGCCACGCCTCGCGGGACCGGCAGACGCCCCGTGAGCCTGCATCACGTGGAGCTGTGGGTGCCCGACCTCCCGGGCGCCCTCGGCCCCTGGGGCTGGCTGTTCGGCGCCCTCGGCTGGGCACCCTTCCAGGAGTGGGAGCACGGCCGCTCGTGGCGCCACGGCGGCGTCTACGTCGTCCTGGAGCAGTCCCCCGCCCTGACCGCGGCCACGCACGACCGCCGCGCGCCCGGCCTGAACCACCTGGCCTTCACGGTCACCAGCCGCGCCGAGGTGGACCGCCTCACCGCGGAGTCCCCGGCGCACGGCTGGTCGCTGCTGTTCGCGGGCAAGCACCCGTACGCGGGCGGCCCCGCCCACTACGCCGCCTACCTCGAGGACGCTTGGGGTTACGAGGTCGAGCTCGTGGCGGCCGACGCCCCGGAATCCGGTTGATCCGGCCGGCGCGGGGTGCCACCATCGCCGTCATGACGATCACCCGAGAGGCCCATGTCGCGTAGGTCCCCGGCGGCGCTGCGCGCGACCTCGTCCCCGGCCCGCAACTCCCGCCCGGTCGCCGTCACCGGCCTCAGCGCGGCCACGCTGCGCGAGCTCCGCGACCGTCCCTGCCCCGATCCCGCCTCCGTCGGCCAGGCGCTGGCCCAGTGGCGCCGTGCCGTGCACGGTCCGGCCCGAAGCCTCACCCGTGGCCTCGTCGTGAACGACTGTCCGTGCTGCGACGACCGGGACCAGCGGGACGTGCTGGAACGGGCCATGGCCGCGCTGAGCACCCGGGCGAGCCGTGAGCTGCGTGCGCTGGTCGCACCGCTCGACGAGATCCTGGAGCGCCGCACCTGCCACGACCCGCAGGCCCCGCCGGATGCCCCCTGGTGGCGCCGCCGCCTCTGATCCCGGCAGGGGGCCGCGAAGATCAGTTGTCGGCCGGGCGCGGCGTGATCGTGGGCCTGGGCAGCGTGCTGCCCGGCTGGCGCGGCGGCCCCGCCTCCAGCCACGAGGAGAAGCCCGTGACCGTCGACTCGGCCATCGCGATCTCGATGACCTCGTCGTGCTGGCGGCAGAGGAGCACGACCCAGTGGCCCGGCATGCTGAGTCGCTCGGGGCCCTCGGGCAGCCGGCGACTCGCCACGCTCAGCACCCGGCGGTCGAGCACCCGCTTGGGGCGCACACCGAAGCTGAACATGCGGTAGAAGCGCAACTCGTCGCCCACGAAGCGCCCCACTCCGGCGGACCAGCCGCGGCCCGGGACCACCGAGGTGACCCGGACCTGGACGCGGATGGCGCCGCTGCCGTCCTGCTGCTGATGGAAGCCGTGGTCGACGCGGTCGATGAGCTGTGCCGCATCGGCTCGGGCGACGTGCTGGTCTTCCTGTCGGGCGAGCGCGAGATCCGCGACACCGCCGACGCGCTGCAGGGCTC
>CAKUMG010000557.1 GCA_934667465.1 uncultured Actinoplanes sp.
GGCTCGCCCACCCGCTCTGGCCGCACCCCCCGGCGGCCTACGACGCGGCGCTGGGCCTCGTGCTCGTCGAGACGCCCGACCTGCTGGCGCTCGTCGCGTCGCCGCCCCCGCCGCCCGACGACGAGGTCGGCCGGGCCCTGGCGGCGCACGACCCCACGCTCTGGGCCCGCTGCGCGCGGGTGTGGGCCTGCCTCGGCCTGCTGCACCACGACACCGACGAGGCGTGGGCCGGATCCGCCCGGCGCCGGGTGCTGCTCGAGCTCGCGACGGGCGGCCTCGACGCGATCGCCGAGGCGGCCCTCTTCGCGCTCGTCACCTACGCCTGGGTCGACCCCGAGGCGCGGGACGACGTGGCGGCGCTGGTCGCACGGCGCCTGGAGGAGGCCGCCGACAGCGACGCCCTCTCCTGGTCGATCGCGCAGCTGGCGCTCGCCACCCCGGAGCTGGACGCTGCGGCCCGGTCCCGGGCCGCAGCGCTGGTCGTCCAGGCCGAGAGCGTCAGCTTCCCACTGCTGCCCCGCCAGCGCCCCGGCCGCGCGGGCCGGTTGCGCCGCTGGCTCTCGGGCCGCTGATCTGCGTCAGTCGATGACGGCGATCAGGTCGCCCTCCTGCACCACGTCGCCCTCGTTGACCGCGAACTCCTTGAGCACGCCCTCCGACTCGGCGAGCACGGGGATCTCCATCTTCATGGATTCCAGGATCACCAGCGTGTCACCCTCCGCGACCGAGGCGCCGGGGGCGGCCACGATCTTCCACACGTTGGCCACCATCTCGGCACGGATCTCGTCGGCCATGGCGCAGTCCTCCCGGTAGGTACGGTCAGCTCCCGCCATCCAATCACGCCCGGGCGTTCGGGGCCGACTACGATCGGCGGGTCGGGCCGGTTGCGCGGCCACGCCGCGGGACCGCCCGGAGACCACCCGACGACAGGAGACCGACATGGCGAAGAAGGCCCGTAAGAAGAAGGCTCGGAAGAAGAGCGGCGCGAACCACGGCAAGCGTCCCAACTCCTGAGTCGTGGTCATGACGAGGATTGTTCGGGACGGTGGAGTTCAGCGTCGCCAGCCTGCGGCTGGCCGCGACTCCAGGTAGGTCCCGAACAACCCTCGTCGAAGGGCCCGTGCCATCGGCACGGGCCCTTTCCACGTCTGCACCGCGCTCAGGGCAGGTATTCGCGCGTCTCCAGCTCGGCGGCGTGCTCGCTGATCCGCACCTTGAGCCGCTCGCGCAGCTCCTTGGGCGCGGTCTCGTCGCCGCAGCAGCGCGCCACCAGGGCCTTGACCTCGTGCTCGATGCCGTATTCGCGCAGGCAGTCGGAGCAGTCGTCGAGGTGGTGCTTGATGAGCGCGCGCCGCTCGTCGCTGCACTCGAGGTCGAGATAGAGGTAGACCTCGCTGATCACGACGCCGCAGTCGGTCTTCTGGTCCTCGTCGCCCATGTCGCTCAGGCCTCCCGAGCGGCGGTGGCGCCGGAGTCGCGGGTGACACCCCGGTCGGTCGCGTACTGCTCCAGCATTTTGCGGAGGTTACGCCGGCCGCGGTGCAGCCGCGACATGACAGTGCCGATCGGCGTGCCCATGATGTCGGCGATCTCCTTGTACGAGAAACCCTCGACATCAGCGAGGTAGACGGCGAGCCGGAACTCCTCCGGCAGCGACTGCAGGGCCTCCTTGATGTCGCTGTCGGGCAGCCTGTCGAGCGCCTCGGTCTCGGCCGACCGCAGACCCTGCGAGGTGTGCGACTCGCTCGCGGCGAGCTGCCAGTCGGTGATCTCCTCGGTCGGTGCCTGCACGGGCTGGCGCTGCTTGCGCCGGTAGGAGTTGATGTAGGTGTTGGTCAGGATGCGATACAGCCACGCCTTGAGGTTGGTGCCCTGCTCGAACTGGTGGAACGCGGAGAACGCCTTGAGGAACGTCTCCTGCACCAGATCCTCGGCGTCGGCCGGGTTGCGTGTCATCCGCAGCGCCGCGGCGTAGAGCTGGTCCACGAAGGGCATGGCGTCACGCTCGAAGCGCGCCCGGTCCTCGTCGGTCCGCGCACTTCGCGTCGTCCTGCTCGTCCGCTCTGTCGGCGTCACCCGTACCTCTCCCCTCGGCTGCCTCGCCGAGGATACGGGTAGTGCCCCTTCAGCGGTTTCGAAAACCGCCGGTGTGCTCACACTCACCGATGGCGTACCGGGGGCCTGCGAGACGGCGGGCCACTCCGGCGCGTGCAGGAGTTCCTGCACCCTGCGGGCCTGCAGCCCGTCACGCTCGGCAAATCCGGTTGCGGCATGCACCTCAAGAACCCCTTCCGACGTACGGCGAGAATTTCTCCCGACCGGTCCTCTTCCGGGGGGCGTCCTGATCGACTGTCGCGAAAAACTCTCGGCCTTCCGGGTGGTGTAACCACTCCAACCCTGTCCGCATTCCGACCGGAGCACGCCGATTAGCGAAGCGGCATCGCCCAGCCGTGTCGCCGCAGCCACCCGAGAACGGCCTCCGCAGTGCCGGGCAGATCCTTGCGCAGGTCGTGCACGGCCCCGGGCCGCACGGCCACTTCGACATTCGCAGAGCTCTCCGGTACGCCGAACGGGTCGCGATCGCCGTTGACGCACAGGACGGGGAGGCCGGCAGGCAGCTTGCCGGGCGGGTGGAGCGGAAAGGCCAGCGCCAGTACGCCGTGCGCACCGACCGCGGCCGCCGTCCGGCACGCGACCCGCGCCCCGCTGGACCGGCCGCCCACGATCAGGGGCAGCGTGTCGTCGCGCACCTCCGCCAGGACGGCGGTCCACGCCTCGTCGAGGTGGCCGGCCGGGGCGGGCGCCTTGCGGCCGGCGACCCGGTAGGGCTGGGTGACCAGGGCCACCCGCAGGCCCGCGGCGACCGCGGCGTCGTGCACGGCGGTCAGGTCGGGCGCGCCGACGTCGCCTCCCGCGCCGTGCCCGAGGACGAGCAGCGCCCCGGGGGCTCCGGCGGGATCCGTGCTGCGGACCGCCGCCGGGCCCCGGGGCGTCATGATTTCGAGGCTGCGCACAGCCCATGTCTACCGTGCAACGGACCCCTGCGGGTCAGTGACCGGCGGGTTCGAGCGTGAGCAGCCTGCGGTCCTCCTCGTCGGAGCCGTCGTCGACCGGGTCGCCGTTGGGCTGCACGCGCTCGCGCCACGCGATCAGCATGGCCCGGCGCTCGCGCGGCGTGGTGCCGCCCCAGACGCCGTGGCAGTCGCCGACCTGGAGCGCCCAGGCGAGGCAGGCCCCGCGGACATCGCAGCCGCCGCACAGCGCGACGGCCCCCTCGGTCGGCTCGTTCGGCGCCGGGAAGAAGGTCTCCGGATCGACGCTGCGGCAGGCGCCACGGGTGCGCCAGGCCTCGTCGGAGCGGCGCTCGTTCAAGGCCTCGAGCAGCCTCGGATCGCGTCGTGCGATGGCGACCTCGTGCGGCCGCGGCATTCGTGCACGTGTCATCAGCCCACCTCCCCCGTGGGTGCCGGCGGGGCTGCGGTGACGTGGTCCGCACGGTACGGACCGTCACCACGCCGGCGCTGGTTTGTATCGCACGGAACGGGGAAAGAACAAGGGGCTTATCGATCTCTGAACAAAGTTTCCCAAAAAATTTCGCAGCATTTCGGGGCGAATGGCGGCGTCCCGCACGGCCGGCGGGCACATTCCGACATCACTCGATCACGCCTTCGGCACCCGACCGCGGCGCCGTCATCCCGATCGCGCCGGCGTCGTCCCGATCGCGAGGCCGCGCCGGCGCCGGGGCACTCAGAAGAGCACGCCCTCCGCGGGCGCCTCCTCCGGCTCGGTCAGGCCGGGGCCGTTGTTGCGGACGTTGCCGACGGCGGCACCCACCGGGCGCACCTCGATCCCGGCGAGCGCTTCGAGCGACAGCGGCCGCAGCAGCGCCTCGCTCTCCCCGCCGCCGGCCAGCCACTCCGCCCAGCGCTCGCGGGGCAGGATCAGCGGCATCCGGTCGTGCACCCGGCGCAGGTCGCCCAGCGCCGCGGTCGTGATGATGCTGCAGCTCAGGGTCTTGTCCGCCGGGTCCTGGCCGGCGCCGCCCGGCCTCTCGGAGCCGGCCCCCGCCGACCAGATGCCCGCGAACGCGAGCACCGACGCATCGCGCGGCGTCATGTAGAACGCCTGCTTGCGCTTGCCCTCGCGGACCCACTCGTACCACCCGTCGGCGGGCACCAGGCAGCGGCGGCGCGCGAACGACGACTTGAACGCGCGCAGCGTGTCCACCGTCTCGGCACGCGCGTTGATCATGGTGGCCGCCGGCCGGGAGCCCTGCTGCCAGGCGGGCCGCAGACCCCAGCGCGCGACGTCGGCCACGCGGGCCTGCCTGCTGCCCGACATCCGGATCACCGGCACCTGCTCGGTGGGAGCGACGTTCCAGCTCGGGGCCGGTGACTCCGCCACCGGCTCCGCGTCGAAGAGCTCGCCGAGGTCGGCCTGGCTCCTCGTGGTCGCGTATCGCCCGCACATGCGGCAGACAGTACGCCGCGGGCGGCCCGGCCGCTGACCCGTGGGAGGCGGGTCACCAGCGGTTTCCGCCGTTCCGGTAGCACCCGCCCGGTTCTTGTCGCACCCGCCCGGCAGAATGGGTCCCGTGACAGCTGCCGCTCGCCCCTGGACCGCCCCGGTCGCCACCGGCCCCGTCTCGTCGGCCGTCCGTCTGCCCGGGTCCAAGTCGATGACCGCGCGGGCCCTCGTGCTGAGCGCGCTGGCCGACGGCCCCTCCGAGATCGTCCGCCCGCTGCGCGCCCGCGACACCACGCTGATGGCCGCCGCGCTGAGCTCGCTGGGCGCCACGATCGACACCGGCGAGGAGCGGTGGACGGTCGTGCCCGGGCCGCTGCGGGGGCCGGCCACGGTGGACGTCGGGCTCGCCGGCACGGTGATGCGCTTCGCGCCGCCGGTCGCCGCGCTGGCCGACGGCACGGTCACGTTCGACG
>CAKUMG010000558.1 GCA_934667465.1 uncultured Actinoplanes sp.
GTCCAGGGTGGTCCGGCCGACCGAGTTGAAGTAGTTCGTGAACGTGTTGAGCGCGACCGCCGCGACGATCTCACCGATCTCCCCGTCGCCGTAGCCCGCGGCGCGCACGGCGTCGAGGTCCTCGTCGGCGACGAAGCCCTTGGCGGCGATGACCTTCTTGGCGAAGGCGAGCGCGGCCTCGGCCTTGGGGTCGGAGGCCCGGGCGCTGCGGCCGGCGACGAGGTCGTCGTCGCTGACGCCGGCCTTCGCGCCGAGGACGGTGTGCGCGGCGAGGCAGTAGCCGCAGTCGTTCTCGACGGCGGCGACGAGCGCGATCTGCTCCTGGACCTTCGCGGGCAGCCTGCCCTTGGAGAGCGCGCCGCTGAACTGCAGGTAGGCGTCGAGGACGGCCGGCGAGGCGGCCATCGCGCGCATCATGTTCGGGGTGCTGCCGAGGGCGCGCTCGACCCGGCCGAGCAGGGCCCGGGCCTGCGGCTCGGCGGTGGCGGGATCGACGGTGGCGAGGCGGGACATGGCGTTTTCCCTTCGTCGGTGCATCGTTTGGCAGTGCCAACTATATCGCGCACGCAGTGGCTGGCAAGGTGACGGCGGTTACACCGCGGCGTCGGGCAGCTCGTGATCGGGGCAGGTCACCCGCAGCTCGGCGTCGCCGAACGGAGCGTCCACATAGTTGCAGTGGTGCGGCCGGTCCTGCCCGGGATGGGCGTCGGGCACGTAGAACCGGCAGGTCAGGCACATCTGCGAGACCGGGATGGCCTTGCGCTCCTGCAGCTCGCGCATCAGCGTCACCGTGCCGCGCAGCATCGCCGCGAAGTCGTCGCCGGACAGCGCCGACACCGCCCCGCCGAGCTTCTCCGACACCACGGTCAGCCGGGCCGCCTCGGCCCGCCCGAGCTCGGTGAGCCCCACCCGCAGGATCCGGCCGTCCCCGGGATCGCGGGCCGCGTCGAGCAACTCCTTGCGCCGCAACACTTTCACGGCATCGGACACCGTCGGCGCGGTCGACGCGAGCGCCTCCACGATCTCGCCCTGCCGCAGCGGCGCCCGGCTCCCGTGCAGCAACGCCACGATGTCGGCCTGCAACGGCGACAGGTTGTACGGGCCGGCGTTGCGCCACGCCTCCATCCGCACCGCCTGCCCGAGCCGCGCCAGCCCGGCAAGCAGCTGACTGGCCGGCGGCAACCCCGGAACCTCCGCCATGCCCCACCTCCCCCGCGCCCCGATCATCGTACGGCCAGCAACGTCTTCCCCAGCGTCTCCCGCCCCTCGATCGCGGCATGGGCCTCGGCCGCCCGCTCGAGCGGAAACGTCTGCCCGATCACCGGTCGCACGACCCCCGCCGCCGCCAGGTCCATCATCCGCTCCGCCCACTGCGCCACCCGCGGCCCGAACCCGGCAAGCTGCTCGAGACCGATCACTCGTACGCCCTCGCGCGCGGGCGTGGTCCGTGTGACCTCCCCACTGGCGGCGCCGTGCACGGAGAACCGCCCGCCCCGGGCAGTCACCTCGTAGGCGGCCCGCCCGATGCCCCCGCCGACCCCGTCGAACACCACATCGGGCCCGGCCCCGCCCAGCGCCTCCACCACCCGATCGGTCCAGTCCCCCGCCGAGTAGTCGACCGCCGCCTCGGCCCCGAGCCCCCGCACCAGCGCCAGCTTCCGCTCACCGCGCGCAGCCCCGACCACCTGCGCGCCCGCCGCCTTCGCAAGCTGCACGAGCAGGCTCCCGACGCCACCGGCCGCCGCCTCGACCAGCACCCGGTCCCCGCGCCCCACCCCGGCCCCCTCGATCAGCCCGAGCGCCGTGCTCCCGTCGCTGTGCAGCGCGACGGCCTCGGCCAGCCCCAGCCCGCCCGGCACGGGGAACAGCTCCCCGGCCGCGGCCACCGCCCGCTCCGCGAACCCGTCGGCCTCCCCCGTCCCGGCAACGACCCGCCGCCCCCTCCACCCCGGATCCACACCCGGGCCGACGGCGGCCACGATGCCGCCGACCAGAGCACCCGGCACGTACGGCAGGCCGGGGCGCGCGTGCCACCTGTCGGTGCCCCGCCGGATCTGCGTCTCCACGAACGTCACCCCGGCCACCGCCACCTCCACGACCACCTCCCCGGGGCCGGCCTGCGGCTCCGGCGCCTCCCCCGGCACCAGCACCTCCGGTCCCCCGAACCCGACCGCCCTGACCACCCGCACGCGCCCGCCCCCTCCCGGCACCGGCCGCCCGGCGCCCACGGACATGCTGCGACCTCGAGTGCACTGCAGGTCAAGCCGCGGCTCCTCAACCGGGCGACCTCGGCCGGGGTCGTCGCGGGCGCGCATATCCTTGAGACGATGGCACTGCGGCCCGCTGACGAGCTCTCTGCCGCGGCATGGCTGCACGCGACCGAGGCCGGCCCGACGCAATTGATCACGTTCGGGCCGAACTCGTTCCCCGCGTATGCCCGTCTTCGCTACCTACCCGATCCGGTCCGTCCGGGGATGCGCGAGTCGGACGTGCGGCTGCCCCCTCGCCGGCCCGCCGAGATCGACCTGGCCCGGACGGCGCTGGAGGCCCTCGCCGGCTACAGCTCTTCCACCCGCGACTGCTTCGTCTGCGTGTGGGAGGGCGGCGCGACGCTACGGGATCACGCACCGGCCGCCGGCAACCTGGTGGACCTGGGGCACCGGCGATACGGCCTGCTCACCGGTACCCTGAGCGACCTGGCGGGATGGAGCGACCTGTTCGACTCCGTGGTCCACTCGGCGCCGGCCGTCGTCTGGCCGACGGATCATGCGTGGTGTTTCGCAGGCGACGTCGACCCCCATTGGGCCGGCATCGGAGCCGCCCGTGACGTCGTCGACCGCCTCGTCGCGGGCAGCGGCCTCGACATCGTGCCCGCGGACCCGGAGGAGCGGCAGCCGACGTACTACTGATCCGGGCCGGCCCGCCGGGCACAGCGGAGAGAAGCCGCAGCCGGATTCGAACCGGCGTACACCGTTTTGCAGACGGTTCCCTGACCACTCGGGCATGCGGCCCTGGTGCGCGTCCCTGGTGCCGACCCAGGTCTGCCCGAAGGCGGCGGTGTTACGGACCGCTGGACGTGCCGCCGTCCACGACGCGCTTGCCAAGGTTGTGCTGGGTCTACCCGCGGCGGGCGGCTGGACGTAGTGACCGGTGCCGGGCGCCGCTGATCGAATGTCGTGCATGTCGTTACGTACCAAGGGAAATGTCTTCTTCCTGCTGCTCTCCTTTCTCGGGGTGTGGCCCTATCTGTTCGTGGCCCGGCTGGGTGCTGGGCTGGTCGCTGGTGAACCCGCTCGTGCAGCTGCCGGTGGCGTTCGTGCCCGCGATCGCGGCGGTCGTGGTGCGGCGGTGGGTGACCCGCGAGGGGTTCGCGGATGCCGGGTTGCGGCCGCGCGGCCGGTGGCCCGCCTGGATCGCCGCCTGGCTGGCGCCACTCGGGATCACCGTGCTGTTGCTGGCGACAGCGGCCGGCGCCAGGTGGTGGCGGCCCGATCTGTCGCCGGTGGGTGGGGCCGGGGGTGTCGTGCTGCTGCTGGTGCTGCAGGTCGTGCTGACCCCCGCGTACTGGGGGGAGGAGTTCGGCTGGACCAGTTTCCTGTGGCCGCGCCTGGTGCCCGGCCGTCCGCGCTGGCCACCGGGCTGATCTGGGCGGTGTGGCACTATCCGCTGGCGTTCCTCGGGTACGCGGTGCATGACGACCGCACGGTCAGCATGCTGCTGCGGACGGTGATGTTCGTGCTGATGCAGGTCCTGCTGTGCGCGCTGTACGCGGTGACGGGCTCGGTCTGGGTGACGAGCCTCGCGCATGCCGGCAACAACACCGTGACGGGCCTGCTGTCCGAGGATCTGCTGGGCGGGCTGAGTTCGGTCCAGGTTCTGCTCTGTACGGATGTCGCGCTCGCGCTGGTGTGCGTACCCCTGCTGTTCTCCTCCGTCCTGCATCGTCGTGTCCCGTCGCCCGTCCGGGGGTCGAACCCGGTCTTCCGGAGTGAGAGTCCGGTGGTCTCCCTGCCTCAGCCTCACGGGCGCGATCGATGATGCCTCCACCGCGATCGATGATGCATCCCAGCGTGATCAGCGCTGACTTCCCGCGTGGACCCGCGTGCACCCGGGTGGACCTGCGTGAACCCGCGTGGAACCGCGTGGACCCGGGCGGATTCGAACCGCCGACCCCCGGTCTGCCGAACCGGTGCGCTACCGCTGCGCCACAAGCCCTGAACCCTCTGAGGAGCACGAAAAAGCCGCCGTCCCGACATGACGGGGCGGCGGCGTGAGGCGACTGCGATCAGTCGCGCCACCGCACCCGGTCACGGGCCGGACAGCCGGCACAGCCGGCGGCATAATCGCCCCGCCGCGTCTGCTCGGACATCCGATCCTCCTGACCCTTGTGCCTCGGTGGTGACAACGACGTTAGGTGTACGGGCCACGGCCCGGCAACGCATTAACGCCGACCGTAACGTTTCAATCGCACGGCCACAGATGCACCGCATACCGTTCGAGCCCCCGCAGCGTGTGCCACGCGGCTTCCCGTACGGCTTCCGGCGCCTCGTAGGTGCTGCCGCGCACCCGTTCGGCCCCCGCGAGGAATTCGGACCGGCCGCGGTGCCCGACGAGCAGCGTGTAACTGCCCGGGAGCCCGGCCGTGATCCCGCCGCCGGGCGGGTCGAGGGTCAGCACCCCGGAGGCCAGGGTGATGACCTCCGGGGCGAGCCAGGTCCACTCCTCCCCGAGGGGCGGCGGGCGGACGGCGTGCACGTGCAGGACCAGGGTCGGCGCGCTGAGCCGGTCGACGCAGCGGATCAGCAGGGCACCGCCCGCCACGCCGGTCATCCGGCCGTCGCCGCGGGCGGAGCCGCCGCGCAGGGCGGCCCGCGCGGCGCGCACCGGATCGGCGGCGGCACGCCGGTCGGCGTCGCGCAGCGTGATGGTGCCGCCGA
>CAKUMG010000559.1 GCA_934667465.1 uncultured Actinoplanes sp.
GGTGGGGCGGCCGCGGGCCGGCGTCTCCGGCTGGGGGGCCTGGCCCTTGAGCGGGCCCCACTCGTTCGGGTCGGGCACGCCGGGCGGCCGCATCGGCGCCCGCTTGGCCGTCCCCGCCTCGGACTCGCCGGGCTCCTTCGCGCCCGGCCACGCCTTGGCGACCCGCGAGGCGAGCACGAACTCCTTGCGCAGCGGGTGCCCCTCGAAGCCGGGCGGGAGCAGCAGCGGGCGCAGATCGGGGTGGCGCTCGAACGTGATGCCGAACATCTCGTGCGTCTCGCGCTCGTGCCACGCCGCACCCGCGTACAGGTCGACGACCGACTCGATGACCGGGCGCTCGCGTGGGACCCGCGCGCGGATGAGCAGCCCGTGCCTGCGGCGGGTGGACCAGAGGTGCGCCACCACGGTAAAGCCGTCGTCCAGCTCGTCGACCGCGGACAGCCAGTCGAAGAAGTCGCAGCCCAGGCCGCCGGAGTCGTGGGCGGCGCCGAGCGCCTGCCACCACAGCGCGGCGGGGATGTCGACCACGGCGCGCGCGAACGCACCGCCGCCGCCGGAGACGCTCGCGGACAGCGCCGACGGGTCCACGGGCGCGTCGGCGTCGTCGGCCGTCAGCAGTGCGACCAGCCGCTCACCGACCTCTTCGGGCGTCATGGCGCCCATCCTATGATCCTGCAGGCGCCGGGGCTGCAACCTCGAGCGGCACCCGGACGTGTAGTCGCCGTGATATCGGAGGCGATCGAGATCGATTCGGACCCGCCGGGCACGCTGACGTTCGACGATTTGTACGCCGCGCACTACGCCGACCTGACGGTGCAGCTGTACGCGTACTTCGGCGACCGCCAGGAGGCCCAGGACGTGGTCCAGGAGGCGTTCTGCCGCGCCCTGACGCGCTGGCCGGCGGTGTCGAATTACGACGACCCCGTGGCGTGGGTGCGGCGGGTGGCGTGGAACCTGGCCCTGAGCAAGTGGCGCCGGGCGCGTACGGCCCTGTCCTTCCTGCGCCGGCAGCGGCCCGCGGAGGAGCACGTCGCCGGGCCGACCCCGGAACGGGTGGCGCTGATGGCCGCCCTGGCCACGCTGCCGCCGACCCAGCGCCGCGCCGTGGTGCTGCACTACCTGGCCGACCTGAGCATCGCCGAGATCGCCGAGCGCGAGGGGGTGGCCGCGGGCACCGTGAAGTCCTGGCTGCACCGCGCCCGGGGCGCGCTCGCCACCCAGCTCCGCCACGACACAGCCACCGGGGAGGTGCGCGATGCCTGACCAGTTCGAGACGTTGTTCGCGGAGTTGCGGGCCGAGACCGTGGCGGAGGTGCGGCCCCCCGGCGTGGGCGCGGCGCGGCGGACCGTGCGCCGCCGCCGGACGACCCGGACGGTGACCGCCGCGGCCGCGGTCCTCGCCCTGGCCGGGGGCGTCACCGCGGTGACCCTGCCGGACCGGGCCCCGCGGGACGGGAGCCGGACCGGGCAGGTCGCGGCGGCGCGACAGGCGGCTGGACTGCCCGGCGGCGAGACGGTGGACGGCCCGGTCACGCCCCGGACCGGGGTGGGTTTCCCCGATCTGCCCCCGGCGACCTACACGTTGTCGCTGGCGTGCAGCGGGCAGGGGACGCTCACCATGCGGCCGGGGCAGACG
Organism: uncultured Actinoplanes sp.; assembly: GCA_934667465.1. GTDB lineage: Bacteria > Actinomycetota > Actinomycetes > Mycobacteriales > Micromonosporaceae > Actinoplanes. The sequence continues at coordinate 1,637 of CAKUMG010000559.1, forward strand.
TTGCCGGGCCGGCTGCCCGTCGAACTGGGTGAGCAGGTCGCGACGTGTGCCGCCGCGCCGCAGCCGGTCACACTGACGGTCCGGCTTCCGGCGCCGGGCGAGCTGACCGTGCTGCTGCAGGGCGACGCCCGGGCCTCCGGAACCGCCGACTATGCGCTGAGCCTGGTCAACGTGACCGCCGAGGCTGGGAACCCGCCCGGGACGGAGTCGATCGGCAATGCCCGGCGTGCGTACGACATGCTCGGCGAGCGGGCGGTGGCGGTGACCACCGAGCAGTCCGGCCAGACCGTCTCCTATGAGCGGCCGGGTGAGTACCGGCTGCGCTACGCCTGCGCGGGTCCGGGGACAGTCGAGGTCGAGGTCACCCGGCCGGCCGAAGCCGGGCAGACCCCGTTCAGCCGTACGGTCGAGTGCACCGACGACGGCCAAGGCGTGCTGCCGTTGTCGATCAGGGACGGGCAGCGCCTGATCCTGACGATCGCGCCGGATCTGGACGCCCGGAACAAGGCGGGCTTCGCGTTCGAGTGGGAGCCCGCCTGACGGGCCGTCACTCCAGGCCGGGGAGGCGGCCGTTGCGGAAGAGGTCGACGAAGTCCTGGTGGTCCTCGCGCGCCTGGTCGCCGTACCGGTGCGCGAAGTCCACCAGCAGGCCCACGAAGCCGGGTTCGTCCTTGTCGACCACCGCGACGATCGCCTCCTCCGTGGAGAAGTCGACCAGGTCGTGGCTGGACTCGTCGTCCGCGACGGAGTGCATGCGGGCCACGGCCCGGCCCAGGTCGGCGACGACGCCCGTGAGCTCGTGCGCCTCGTTGACGTCGGACCAGTCGAGATCGTTCGCGTACGGGGACACCTCCGCCACGAGCTGCCCGACGCCGGCCAGCTCCGTGTAGCCCAGCCAGGGGTCCGCGTGCGCCTGCAACGCCCGCTGCGATTCCGCCGTACGGTGGCCTTGGTGGTGGAAGTAGCCCTTGACCCTGTCGTCGTCGATCCAGCGGGCGACGGCCGGGACCTGAGCCTGCTTCATGTAGATGATCACGTCGTTCTCGAGGGCCTGCGTGTGACCCTCGAGCAGCAGGTTGTAGGACGGCAGGCCGGCCGAGCCGATGCCCACGCCCTTGCGCAGCTTGATGTCCTTGATCGTGGTGGAGATGCCGTGCCCGTGCGAGGGCAGCGTCTCGAGGTAGGGCTGGAAGGCCGCGGTGACCTGCGCCACCATCTCCTCGTCGACCTCGTAGACGCCGTCGCCGAGCGCGAAGCGGCGCTCGTAGTCGTCGATCGTGGTCTGGGCGGCGAGCAGGTCGACCCGGGTGTTGAGCCGCGCCTCCTGCAGGACCCGGCGCAGCACGCCGTCCGCGGTGTCCAGGGTGATCGAGCCGATCGCGTCGTCGCCGCCGTGGGCGATGGCGCGCAGCTCGGTCAGATAGGCGCCCGCGAACGTCGTGACGAGGCCGGTGATCACGTCGTCGGAGAGCGCCTTGCCGTAGCCGATCAGGGCCAGGCTGGCGCTGAACCGCTTGAGGTCCCAGATGAACGGGCCCACGTACGCCTCGTCGAAGTCGTTGACATTGAAGACCAGCTGGCCCGACGAGTTCATGTAGGTGCCGAAGTTCTCGGCGTGCAGGTCGCCGTGGATCCAGACGCGGCTGGTGTGCTCGTCGAGGAACCGGTCGTCGCGCCAGCCGCCGGTCTGGTCGGCGTAGAAGAGCGAGGCGCTGCCCCGGTAGAACGCGAACGGGGAGGCGGCCATCTTCCGGAACTTGCGGCGGAAGGCTGCCGGGTCGACAGCCATCAGGTCCCCGAACTCCCTGATCAGGACGTCGATGATGAAGTCGGACCGCGGTTGCACCACCATGTCTCGCAGGGTAGACCCGCGGGTCGAGTCACGTGGGCGGTCGCACGATCCCCGCGGTCAGCGAGGCGGCGTCGCGCGGGCGGGTGGTGCCGCCGGGCGGGCCGGGGACCAGCGGGTCGGGCCGGGAGACGCCACCCGGGCCGGACTGCTCGGCCGCGATCTTCTCCTGCAGGCGCAGGATGCCGTGCAGCAGCGCCTCGGGCCGCGGCGGGCAGCCCGGCACGTAGACGTCGACGGGGATGAGCTGGTCGACGCCCTTGGTCACCGAGTAGGAGTCCCAGTAGGGGCCGCCGCTGTTGGAGCAGGAGCCGAACGAGATGACGTATTTCGGCTCGGGCATCTGGTCGTAGAGCCGCTTGATCGCGGGGGCCATCTTGTCGGTGACCGTGCCCGAGACCACCATCAGGTCGGCCTGGCGCGGGCTGTGCGCGAACGGGATGACGCCGAGCCGCATGAAGTCGTGCCGGCCCATGCTGGTCGCGATGAACTCGATCGCGCAGCAGGCCAGGCCGAAGTTGAAGACCCACAGCGAGTAGCGGCGCCCCCAGTTCAGCGCGAACTTGATGGGCTCACCGAGGACTCCTGGCAGACCGGCCACCCGGTCAACCTACCCCGGCGGGGGGATCGTCGGCCGCCGCGGGCGTGGTTCGCACAGTCTTCGGGCGGACGCGGCCTAGGCTCGGTGGATGCAGATCTCCGCGGGGGTGGCGGCGAGCCACCCGGCCACGGCCGAGGCGGGGCTGCGCATCCTGCGCGCCGGCGGTTCCGCGGCCGATGCGGCGGTCGCCGCCGTGCTCGCCACGTGCGCCGCCGAGACGGTCTACACGGGACTGGGCGGCGGCGGGTTCGCGACCTGGCTGGACGGGGCGACCGGCGAGGTCACCTGCCTGGACTTCTTCGTGGCCGTGCCCGGGACGGACGGCGATCGGCGGCCGGGGCCGATGGTGTCGGTGGACGTGTACTTCGGCGGCATGCCGCAGGTGTACGCGATCGGGGGCGCCAGCGTGGCCGTGCCCGGGGTGCCCGCGGGCTGCGGCGAGCTGCACCGGCGCTGGGGGCGACTGCCCTGGGAGGAGCTGGTGCGGCCGGCGCTCGAGCTCGCGGCGGGCGGGGTGACGATGCCGCCCGCGCATGCGCGCACGCTCGAGGCCTGTGCGCCCGCGCTCGCGTACGGGGAGGGTGCCGGGGTTTATGCACCGAACGGGCGGCTGCTCAGGGGCGGCGACCGGCTCCTCCACCCCGGGCTGGCGTCCGCGCTCGAAGGGCTGGCCGCCGAGGGGCCCGCGCTGTTCTACACGGGGGCGTACGCGTCGCTGCTGGTGGACACCGTCCGGGCGGCGGGCGGCGCGCTGGGGCCGGCCGACCTGGCGGACTACCGCGTGCTGGAGACGACGGTGGACGGCGCGCCGCTGGGCGACTACCGGGTGCGGGCCCGGCACGACCTG
>CAKUMG010000560.1 GCA_934667465.1 uncultured Actinoplanes sp.
CCTCGGGCGCGGCGATCATCCAGGAGACGTGCACGGCGAACACGAACAAGCAGTGGGCGTTCAACGCCGCGGGCGGGGGATCCACCGGCCCGAACACCGTGGCCGCGGACGGGACCGGCACGTACCGGACCGTGCAGGCCGCCGTCGACGCGGTCGGCACCGGCAACGCCGGCCGGGTGACCATCACCATCAAGCCGGGCACGTACCGCGAGATCGTCACCGTGCCGGCGAACAAGCCGCTGATCACGCTGCGCGGCACCGGCGACTCCGCCGACGACGTGCTCATCGTCAACAACCGCAGCGCGAACACGCACGGCACCTCCGGATCGGCCACCGCGTTCGTCTACGGCAAGGACTTCGCCGCCGAGAACCTGACGATCAGCAACGACTTCGACGAGTCCACGGTCACCTCGGGCGCGCAGGCCGTCGCGCTGCACGTCAACGCCGACCGGGCCGTGTTCCGCGACGTGCGGCTGCTCGGCGACCAGGACACGCTGCTGGTCAACGACAACACCCGCGCGTACTTCAAGGGCGGCTACGTCGAGGGCACCGTCGACTTCATCTTCGGCGGCGGCACGGCCGTGTTCGACAGCACCCGGGTGCACGAGAAGCGGACCACCGGCGGGCCGATCACCGCGGCGAGCACGGCCGCGTCCAAGACGTACGGCCTGCTGTTCTACAAGGCGACGATCACCGGCACGACGAACAACACCACCCAGCTCGGCCGGCCGTGGCGGCCCGACGGGCAGGTGCTCTACCGCGAGTCGAACCTGAGCGCCACGATCAAGACGGCGGAGCCGTGGACCGACATGTCCGGCAACGTCTGGGAGAACGCGCGCTTCCGGGAGTACAGGAACACCGGCTCCGGCGCGACCGTGAACGGCAACCGGCCGCAGCTGAGCGACGCGCAGGCCGCGAACTACACCCCCCAGAAGTACCTGGCCGGCACCGACGGCTGGAACCCGCTGTGACCCCCCGGAGGACCCCGATGATCTCGAAGAAGCGGGCCGCGCTGGCCGTCGCCCTGGTGGCGGCGCCCCTGGCCGTCGTCGCCTGGTCGGTGCTGCCGTCGAACGCGGCGGCCGTGCCGGCCGCGGGCGGCACCTACCAGCTCGCCGTCACCAAGAGCGGCAAGTGCATCGACGTGCCGTCCGCGTCGAAGGACAACGGCGCGCTGCTGCAGCAGTGGGGCTGCACGGCCGGCGCGAACTGGCAGCAGTTCAAGCTCGTCGCCGCGGGCTCGAACTACCTGCTGCAGAACGTGAACAGCGGCCGGTGCATCGACGTGCCGGGCAGCTCCACCGCCTCGGGCACGCAGCTGCAGCAGTGGGGGTGTGCGAGCGGGCAGGCGAACCAGCAGTGGACGCTGACCGCGAGCGGCACGAACACGTACCAGATCAAGAATGTCGGCTCCGGTCTGTGCATCTCCGGCAAGGACGCGTCGACGGCCTCGGGGGCGGCGATCATCCAGGAGACGTGCACGGCGAACACGAACAAGCAGTGGGCGTTCAACGCGGTGAGCGCGGGCGGCCGGACCTGGCCGTCGACGCCGGACGGCTTCGCCTCCACGGGCGGCGGCACGACCGGCGGCGCGGCGGGCCCGGCGGTGACGGTCACGAACCTCGCGGACCTGACGAGGTACGTGACCGCGACGGAGCCGTACGTGATCAAGGTGGCCGGGGCGATCACGGTCACGCCCAAGGGCACCGAGCTCAAGGTCAAGTCGAACAAGACCATCGTCGGCGTCGGCACCAGCGGACACATCGTCGGCGGCGGCTTCTTCCTCGGCGCGGGCGTGCGCAACGTCATCATCCGCAACCTCACCATCCGCGACACGCAGATGCCCGAGGACGACCCGGACGACAAGGACTTCGACTACGACGCGATCCAGATGGACACGGCCGACCACATCTGGATCGACCACAACCACCTGACCCGGATGAACGACGGCCTGATCGACAGCCGCAAGGACACCAGCTACCTGACGGTCTCCTGGAACGTGCTGGCGAGCAACAACAAGACGTTCGGCATCGGCTGGACCGACAACGTCACCGCGCGCATGACGATCCACCACAACTGGATCAAGGACACGAACCAGCGCAACCCCAGCACCGACAACGTCGCCCTGGCCCACCTCTACAACAACTACCTGCAGAACATCGGCTCGTACGGGAACCTGTCACGCGGCGGCACGAAGATGGTGCTCGAGAACTCCTACTTCGAGAACGTCAAGAACCCGTACTACAACGACACGTCCGCCGCCCAGCTGAAGCAGAGCGGCAGCATCGTGACCGGCAGCTCCGGCAAGCAGCAGACCAACGGGTCGGCGTTCACGCCCGGCAGCTACTACTCCTACACCCTCGACCCGGCCGCGGACGTCCCGAACCTGCTCAAGACGTACGCGGGCCCGCAGGCGAACATCGGCAACTGACCCCGCTTCTGAAAAGCCAGGCGCGCCCGGGTGACGGTGGCCCGGGCGTGCCTGGTCACACGCGTGAAATGCGGGGAAACGGGGCAGTAGCCGTCAGGTGCCGCCGACGGCGGTGTTCTTGGAGGCTGCGGTGACGAACACGGTGCGGGGTGTCCGATGAGCTGGATGCGGACATTCCGGGAGCAAGCGCGGGTCCGGCTCGAGGCCGCGCGGCGGGCGGATCCGCTGGCCGAGGCCGAGGTCACGCCCGCGCCGGTGGTGGTGGTCGACCAGCCGCACGGCGTCGAGGAGCTGCTGCCCCGCGGGGTGCGGGTCGCCGGCGCGTGGGCGTGGCGGTTCATCGCGTTCGTCCTCGCCGCGTACCTGCTGCTCCGGCTCGTCGCCCTGCTGCACGTGGTGCTCATCCCGGTGGTGATCGCGGTGCTGCTGGCGGCGCTGTTCCAGCCGGTCTCGTCCGGGCTGGTCCGGCGCGGGATGGCCAAGTCGCCGGCCGCCGCGCTCGTGCTGCTCGCCACGATGATCATTGTGTTCGGCGGGCTCGGGCTGATCATCCGTACCTTCATCAGCCAGATCGACACGCTGTCGTCGCAGGTCAGCGATGGCATCAACGAGGTGCAGAGCTGGCTCGCCCAGGGGCCGCTGCACGTGAGCGACGCGCAGCTCAACGACTACGTCGACCGGGTGCAGGACGCGATCACCCAGAACCAGGGCGCGCTCACCTCCGGCGCGCTGAGCACCGCGACCACGCTAGGCGAGGTCGTCACCGGGTTCTTCCTGACCCTGTTCACGTTGTTCTTCTTCCTGCGCGACGGCGACCAGATCTGGCAGTTCCTGTGCCGGCTGCTCCCGCGCGAGGCCCGCGTCCCCACCGCGCGCGCCGGGCACTACTCGTGGAAGACGCTGGTCTCCTACGTGCACGCGACGGTGCTCGTGGCGTTCGTCGACGCGGTCGGCATCGGCATCGGCCTGTTCGTCATGCAGATCCCCCTGGCGCTGCCGCTGTCGGCGCTGGTGTTCCTCGGCGCGTTCATCCCGGTCGTGGGCGCCACGGTCACCGGCGCGGTCGCCGTGCTCGTCGCCCTGGTCGCCAAGGGGTGGGTCAGCGCCCTCGTCGTGCTCATCATCGTCATCGCGGTGCAGCAGCTGGAGGGGCACGTGCTCCAGCCGCTCATCATGGGGCGCGCGGTGGCTCTGCACCCGCTCGCGGTCATCCTCGCCATTGCGGGCGGGATCGTGGTGGCCGGCATCGTCGGTGGTCTGATCGCCGTGCCGCTGCTCGCCGTGCTCAACACGGCCATCCGCTACCTCGTGCGGCACCCGTCCGGGGCGCCGACGCCCGACCGGCAGCCGCCCGGCACCGAACCCGCGGACGACGACGAGGCCGAGCGGCAGGAGCAGCATCAGGAGGCGCGCCGGGACGCCGACCCGCACGACCCGCCGCCCACGTCCTCGTCCCTGGGCGGCGACCCGCCCGGGCCGGGCGCCTCGGGCAGCGGCGGCTCCGGCCCTGCTGTGGCGTCACCGTAGGACTTCGATGGCGAACGCCGCGACGGTCACCGTCGCGGCGTTTCGCGTGTCCGGCGGAGACCGCGGTGCGAGCGCGTCAGGGGCGGGCGAACCAGTCGAGGGACTGGCCGTGGCCGCCGGTCCAGGCCAGGGGTTCGCCGTCGAGGGCGAGGACGTTGCGGAGCGGGCCCGGCGGCGGGGCGGGCAGGCCGGCGTGCGGGAGGACGTCGGCGGCCTCGTTGGCGATCCAGCGGGCGGGAAGCTTGCGTACGGCGTGGGTGAAGTCCGTCCGCCGCGACGGGGACACCTGGTAGAGCACCGACGTGTGGAAGACGACGAGCGTCGCGTCCGGGGGCGCCTGGGCGGCCAGCGCGGGCAGGTCGTCGACGAGGTCGCCGCGGACCAGGAGGGGCGGGTCGGCGGCCGCGACCGCCGCGGCGGCGGTGAGGCGGGCGCGGCGGGCGGTGTGCTCCGGCCAGATCAGCGCGGTCAGCCAGGCCAGGTCGCCGGGGCCGGTGACGTCGAGGGGGTTCAGGTCGAGGCCGGCGCGCCAGACGACCCGGGGGACGGCGGTGGGCGCGGGCAGGCCGGTCGTGGCGCAGTCGAGAACCGGGTGGCCGGTGCCGACGGTGGAACCGGCGTCGTAGCGGTAGGCGTACCGGTCCGGGTAGAGGCACAGGCCGGCGGAGGCGCCGACCTCCAGGAGCGCCAGCGGCTGGGGGAGCGCCGCGAGGACGGGCAGCAGGACGGCGCAGCGGCCGGGTTCGTTGGTCTGGGTCGCGCGGGCGCGGAGCCCGGCGGCCACGTCCGGCCGGCGGGCGGTGACGAAGTCGTGGAAGGCCGCCGGGTCGGTGACCGGGCCGCCGAGGTGGCGCACGACGGCGAACAGCAGGTTCGGCTGGCGCTTGCCGGGCGGGACCGTGGCGAGCAGGGCCAGGACGTCGTCGTCGCGGGCCACGGCGGCGGCGAGCCGCTCGTAGGCGGGGGACAC
>CAKUMG010000561.1 GCA_934667465.1 uncultured Actinoplanes sp.
CCGCAGACCCTGCGCTGCACCGTCGCGCCGGGGTCCTCCCCCGCGGCCCTGATCCGGTTCGGCGCCGGCGTGCACCGCCTCCGGGCGGCTCTGGCGGCCGAAGGGCTGGCCTCCGCGGTCGCCTACGACGACGCCGGCGCCACGATCGCCGTCTCGGCCGGGAGCGCTGCGACGGTCGCCGTGCCGGTCGGCGCTGCCCCTTCGGCGGGCGCTGCCCCTTCGGCGGGCGCTGCCCCTTCGGCGGGCGCTGCCTCCGCGGCCGGCGCTGCCTCTTCGGCCGGCGGTGCCTCTTCGGCCGGGGGCGTCTCTTCGGCCGGGGGTGTCTCGTGAGCCTCTACGACGACGCCGTGACAACGCTCGGCGGCTGGCAGGCCACCTCGGAGGACGCCGACGTGGCCCGCAAGCGCACCCTGGAGCTGCTGACGGCCGGCCCGGTGGCGATGACCCGGGCGCACCGGCCCGGCCACGTCACCGCGAGCACGCTGATCGTCGGCGAGGACCGGCGGGTGCTGCTCTGCCTGCACGGCCGGCTCGGCCTGTGGATGCAGGTCGGCGGACACTGCGAGGACGGGGACGCCACGCTGGCCGCGGCCGCGCTGCGCGAGGCGACCGAGGAGTCCGGCATCCCGGGGCTGCGCCTCGACCCGGTCCCGATCGACGTGGACGTGCACCCGGTCCGCTGCGGCGCGGGCGACGGCTCGCCGGCCGGGCCCTCCCTGCACTACGACGTCCGCTTCCTCGCCGTGTGCCCGGTGGGCGCGATCGAGCAGATCAGCGACGAGTCGGCGGACCTGGCCTGGTTCCCCGCGGGCGAGCTGCCGTCGCCCCTCGCGGACGGCGTGGTGCAGCAGCTCGCCCCGGCGTTCGCCCGCCTCGATCGGCGTACGCGCTAAGTCCTCGCCCTTGATCCGGCCCTTGACCCCGCCATCGACCGGCGCGGCCTTGTGACAAGGCGCGGCGCCGGTCCGCGCGACCAGCCCCGCGCCGGTCCTTGCGTCAGGCGCCGCGCCGGTCCCCGCGACCAGCGCCACGCGGGTCCTTTCGACGGGCGCCGCGCCAGTCCCAGCTTCAGGCGCGGCGCCGGTCCTGGTTGCAGGGCGCCGCGCCGGTCAGCCGCGCAGCTTGCGGTAGGCCCGGGCCGACAGCGGGACGAAGATCGCGGTGAGCAACAGCGGCCAGCCCAGGGCCAGCCACACCGCGCCGTCCGCCAGGACGCCCTCGGTGACGCCGGTCGGGTTGCCGAAGAGCTGACGCGCGGCGGTCGCGGTGGCGGACAGCGGGTTCCAGGCGGCGATCGCGCCGAGCCAGGCGGGCATCGTCTCGGCGGACACGATGGCCGTGGACAGGAACCCGATCGGCCAGACCAGAACCTGGACCGCCGAGGTCGCGCCCTCGCCGCGGAACGTGAGGCCCACGAAGATGCCGATCCAGAGCATGGCGAAGCGCAGGAGCAGCAGCAGGAGCACGGCGAGCAGCGCCGAGGCCGGGTCCGACGTGATCCGCCACCCGACGAGCAGGCCGCCGAGGATCAGCACCGACAGCTCCACCGCGGAGTTGACCAGGTCGGCGCCGACCCGGCCCAGGGACACCGCGGCGCTGCCGATCGGCATTGAGCGGAACCGGTCGGTGATGCCGCGGCGCGAGTCGTTCGCCGTCGCGACGGCGGTGGCCTCCACGCCGAACATCATGCTCAGGGCGAGCATGCCGGGCAGCAGGAAGGGGAGGGAGTCGCCGCCGCCCGGCACGGTGATCGCCCCGCCGAACAGGAAACCGAAGACCAGCAGCAGCATGATCGAGAAGAGCAGGCCGAAGATCGGCCCCCAGGGCTGACGCACCCAGTGGGCCAGGTCGCGCTGGGTGATGATCCAGCCGGCACGCAATGTCGTCATCGGGCCACCTCCGTCGTGGTCGTGGTTCCGGCGGTCGCGGTCGCGGAGGCCGTGGTCGCGGTGGCGGTGGCCGTGGTCGCGGTGGCGGTGGCCGTGGTCGCGGTTCCGGCGGTCGCGGTGGCCGGGCCGGCGCCGGTCAGGGTCAGGAAGACCTCGTCCAGGGTGGGGCGGCGCAGTTGCAGGTCCTCGGGGGTGACCCCGAGGTCGTCCAGGGTGCGGACTACGTCGGCCAGCCCCGCCACGCCGGCGGGCAACTCGACGGTGACGCTGCGGGTGTCGTCGTCGGTCACCGCGGGCTCGCCTACCGCCGCCGACAGCCGCCGTGCCACCTCCGCCAGCGGACCGCGCTGGGCGACGGTGACCGTGACGCGGTCGCCGCCGACCCTGCGTTTGAGCGTCTCGGGGGTGCCGCCGGCGATGACCGTGCCGTGGTCCATCACGGAGATCTCCGACGCCAGTTGGTCGGCCTCGTCGAGGTACTGGGTGGTGAGCAGGACCGTGGTGCCGCGCTCGGCGGTCTCCCGGATGCTGCTCCAGACCTCGTTGCGGGCGCGCGGGTCGAGCCCGGTGGTCGGTTCGTCGAGGAACAGCACCGCCGGGGAGGGGATGAGGCCGGCTGCGATGTCGAGGCGGCGGCGCATGCCCCCGCTGTAGGTGGAGACCGCCCGGTCGGCGGCCGCGGTGAGCCCGAACGTGTCGAGCAGCAGGTCGGCGCGGGTTCGGGCCTCCGCCTTGGTCAGGCCGTAGAGGCGGCCGAACATCACGAGGTTCTGCCGGCCGCCGAGGATCTCGTCGACCGCGGCGTTCTGGCCGACCAGTCCGATGCGCCGGCGGACCTCGCCGGAGTCGGTACGCACGTCGTAGCCGGCGACGCGGGCGCTGCCCCCGTCGACGTCGATCAGGGTGGTCAGGGCCTTGACCGCTGTGGTCTTGCCGGCGCCGTTCGGGCCGAGCAGCCCGTGGATGACGCCGGGGGGCACGTGCAGGTCGAAGCCGTCGAGGGCGGACACGTCGCCGTACGTCTTGCGGAGCCCCTCAGCGATCAGGGTGTGGTCGGTGGTCACCGCCGCTGTCACCTCGTCTCGATCAACTCCGTATACCTTACGGAGATTGGCGCGCGTTTCACCGTACACCTCACGGAGTAGCATCCGCACATGGCAGAAGAGACGATCGACCGCACGCTCGGCCTGCTGTGGCGGCGGCAGCTCGGCACGCCGCAGCGCTCCCGGGGCCCGAGGCAGCGGGTGAGCGTGGACGAGGTGATCCGGGCGGCGATCGCGGTGGCCGACGAGGAGGGGCTACCGGCGTTCTCGATGCGCAAGGTCGCCGACCGGCTCGGGCTGGCGCTGATGTCGGTCTACACGTATGTGCCGGGCCGCGCCGAGCTGATCGGCCTGATGGTCGACGAGGTCATCGGCGAGCGGGAGCACCCGCCGCACGAGGGGCCGGTGCGGCAGCGCCTGACGCAGGTGGCGCAGCACATGTGGGACGAGTACCACCGGCACCCGTGGCTGCTGGAGGTCGACGAGAGCCGGCCGTGGATCGGCCCGCACGGCTGCGACCGGTACGAATGGCAGCTCGCCGCGGTCGAGGGGGCCGGGCTCACCGATCTCGACATGGACCAGGTGGTCACGGCGCTGGCCAACGTCACGGCAGGCGCCGCGCGGACCTCGGTGGCCGCACGGCGTACGGCGGAGCAGTCCGGCATCTCCGACGCGGAATGGTGGGCGGTCAACGCGCCGGTGCTCGAACGGCTCATGCCGCCGGGCGCCTACCCCCTGGCGGGACGGGTCGGCACCACGGCGGGCGAGGAGTACAACGCGGTCGGCGACCCGGACCGCTCGTTCCGGTTCGCCCTCGACCGCCTGCTCGACGGGGTGGAGCTGCTGCTGAGCCGGCAGCCCGGCGCACAACGGCAGCCGGCTCCCCCGCCGGGCGATCAGATGTAGGTGAGCTCGCCCTTGTCGCGGAGCGCGTCGACCAGCGTCTTGACCTCCTGCGCGCGGTCCCGCGGGCAGACCAGGACGGCGTCCGGGGTGTCCACCACGATCAGGTCGCGCACGCCGAGCGCCGCGACCAGGCGGCCCGAGGTCGGCACCACCACGAGGTTGTCGGTCTCGCGTAGCAGCACGTTGGCCTGCGCGGAGGCGTCGGCGCCGACCACCACGTTGCCGGCGTTGTCGGCCGCGAGCACCTCGCCGAGGGTGTGGAAGTCACCGACGTCGTTCCAGCCGAAGTCGCCGGGGACCGTGCCGACCCGGCCGGTCGCCGCCGCACCCTCCATCACCGCGTAGTCGACGGAGATCCGGGGCAGCGTCGGCCACACCTCGCCCAGCACGTCTTCGCGGGCCGGCGAGTCCCAGGCCTGCGCGATCCGGGAGATGCCGGCGTGCAGCTGCGGCTGCTGCCGGGCCAGCTCGTTCAGGAAGACGTCCACCCGCCAGACGAACATGCCGGCGTTCCACAGGTAGTTGCCGGACTTGACGTAGCTCTCGGCCACCTCGTAGGAGGGCTTCTCCTTGAACTCCTCGACCCCCAGCACCGGGCCGTCGCCGACGGCACCGCCGCACTGGACGTAGCCGTAGCCGGTCTCCGGGCGTGTCGGGGTGATACCGAGCGTCATCAACAGGCCCTGCCGGGCGCCGGTCATCGCCTGCTCGATGACGCGGATGAAGCGCTCACCGTCGGCGATCAGGTGGTCGGCGGCGAACGAGCCCATGATCGCCTCGGGGTCGCGGCGGGCGATCACGGCCGCGGCCAGGGCGATCGCCGCGCAGGAGTCCCGCGGCGACGGCTCGACCAGGATGTTCTCCTCGGGCACGGCGGCGAGCTGGCGCGACACCGCCGCGGCGTGCGCCACGCCCGTGACCACGAAGATCCGGGAGACGTCGGTCAGGGGCAGCAGCCGGTCGACGGTCGCCTGCAGCAGCGACGCGTCGGTGCCGGTCAGCGGGTGCAGGAACTTGGGGTGACCGGCCCGGGACAGCGGCCACAGACGGGTGCCGCTGCC
>CAKUMG010000562.1 GCA_934667465.1 uncultured Actinoplanes sp.
GAGCCAGATCAGGCCGACCAGGATGCCGAAGGCCGCCGTCCACGAGTACTTCTGCGGGAGGCCCATCCGGACGCCCTACTCGATCTCGTCGAAGTTGAGGATGAAGCTCAGCGCCGCGACCGCGATGCAGACGATGCTGAAGATGATGCCGATCGGGCCGTTGTCACGCAGGCCGGTGCTGACGCCGAAGAACGAGAGCACGAAGTTGATCAGCATGGCGGCGAAGAGGCCACCCATGACCGCGATCATGACCTTGGTGAACTTCGGCGTCGCGCGGATCACCCGCGACTTGTAGAGGAACGCCATCAGGAAGAAGACGCCGAACGTGGCGACCACCGCCTGCAGGACGATCCCCTGGAAGCCCATGATGTCGTTGAAGAACTTGCTGACCAGGCCGACGAAGGCGCCCTCGACCACGGCGTAGGCGACGACGAGCACCGGGTTGGCCATCCGCATGAACGAGATGACCAGGCCGAGCACGAGGCCGACCACCGCGGCACCGATCCAGGCGGCGCTGAGCAGCGAGTTCGGGATGAGGTTCCAGGCCGCAACCGCGGACAGGCCGGTGATGCCGAGCAGCGTCACGGTCTTCACCACGACGTCGTCGATCGTCATGGGCCGGACTGCCGGGGGCGCCGCCGGGTAGCCGGGGGCCGACGCGTACGGCTGGCCGTAACCCGGCTGAGCGGGCGGCCCGTATGGTCCGTAACCGGCCGCGCGCTCCCGCTCGGCCGCCTGGCCGAGGCGCGAGAGCACCGGGTTGGATGTCTTCACTGTGTCCAGCCTCCCTGTAGGTGCGGGCACGTAGGGGTTGTGATCTACCAAGGGTAAGCGTTGTTTCGACGCAGGTATGCCTACGGAAGCTGTGAAGGCCCTGAAAACCATGCATCGCCCCAGCTCACATCGCGTGCGGTGCGGTACAGGTCACCGTGTTTCTTCGAGACGATCGCCGGGCCGGCGGTGCCCTCGGCGCGGCAGAGCTGCATGGTCACCATGCCCTTGCGGAACTGCGGGTGGCGCAGCACCCGGCCGTCGGGCACGAGCAGCTCCGGCGCGGTCCTCTCTGGCGCGGGTGACGGCCCCGACGCGACGGCGACGAACGAGAACTTCTCGTCCTCGTGTCCCAGCTGGGCGTTCTTGAGCCGGCGGTGCAGGGCCGAGCGGTTCACCCGGGCGGCGAAGTGGCACCAGTCGCCGCGCACCTCGGTCAGCGGGCAGGCGTGCTGGTGGGGGCAGGGCGCGACAGTGGTCATGCCGTGCTCCAGGAGCAGGTCGCGGGCCCGGAGCACCCGCTCGTAGCCGGCGGGGGTGCCGGGCTCGATGACCAGGAGCAGGCCCGCCGCGCGGCGGGCCCGGTCGAGCAGGTCGGCCTGCGCGGCGGCGGGCAGCTCGCCGAGCACGTAGGAGATGGTGACCAGGTCGGCGGCGGGCAACTCGGCCGGGTCGCCGGCCCGCCAGCGGCGCCAGTCGACGGGCGGCAGGTTCCGGGCGGCGAGGCGCTTGCCGAGCTCGAGGGCCTCGGCGACCTGGTCCAGCACGGTGATCCGGCTCAGGTCCGGGAACGCGTCGGCCGCGGCCCAGGCCGCCGCGCCGGTCCCGCCGCCCACGTCGAGCTGGGAGAGCGGCGAGAAGCCGGGGTATGCCGTGCGCACCTGCTCCAGCGCCGTCCGCACCGCGGCGAACGTGGCCGGCATGCGGTAGGCGGCGTAGGCGGCCACGTCCACCGGCGAGGCCAGGATCGGGGCGCTCGCGGGCTTGCCGGAGCGGTAGGCCTCGATCAGCTTGCCCACCGACTGCGCCAGCCGCTCCTCGGAGGCCGCCCCGGACTCCGCCAGCAGGCCGGCGCGCAGAGAAGCGGGCAGCTCAGCAGTCATGAGGGGCAATCCTAGCGATGTGCCCGGGGCGGGTCTCGAACCCGCACGCCTTTTGGGCAGCCGCTTTTAAGGCGGCCGTGTCTGCCGTTCCACCACCCGGGCGGGGCGTGTCGACCATCACCGTAGCGGGTCCGGCCCGCCCGGCACGACGCCGGACGGGCGGAAAAATTGCGTCAGCGGGAGCCGGCGCCCACGGGCTTGTCCGACTTGTCCGCCGCGACGGGCGGCGTGACGTCCTCGAACTCCTCGCGGGGCTCGTGCAGCTGGCCCAGCGACACGACCTCGCGGCGCAGCACCGAGGCGAGGCTCCAGTCGGCCAGCACGCGCACCTTGCGGTTGAACGACGGGATCCGGCTGACGTGGTAGACGCGGTGCATCATCCAGGCCGGCCAGCCCTTGAGCTTGATGCCGTAGACCTTGGCCACGCCCTTGTGCAGGCCGAGGCTGGCGACGGAGCCCGCGTACTTGTGCTTGTACTCCTTGGGGGTGGCCCCGATGACCACGGCCTTGATGTTGTCGGCGAGCACCGCGGCCTGCCGCACCGCGTGCTGGGCGCTCGGCGAGCACCAGCCGCCGGGGTTGGTCAGGTCGGGCACCTGGGCGCAGTCGCCGGCCGACCAGGCGCCGTCGAGCACCTTGCCGTTCTCGTCGGCCACCTGCAGCGTGGGCAGGCAGTTGACGTGGCCGCGCGGGCCGAGCGGGAGGTCGGTCTTCTCCAGCATCGGCGACGGCTTGACGCCGGCCGTCCACACGATGGTCTCGGAGCGGAACACCTCGCCGTCGGAGAGGTGCACCTCGCCGTCCACGCAGGACTTCATGATGGTCTCGAGGCGGATGTCGATGCCGCGCTTGCGCAGCTGGCGCGCAGCGTAGGCGCCCATCTGCGGGCCGACCTCGGGCAGGATCCGGTTGGCCGCCTCGACCAGGATGAAGCGGACCTCCTCCTGCTTGAGCTCGGGGTAGTACTTGAGGCCGTCGCGGACGACGTCCTCCATCTCGGCGAGCGCCTCGGCGCCGGCGAAACCGCCGCCGACGAAGAGGAACGTCAGCGACGCCTTGCGCACCTCGGGGTCCGGGGTGACGGCCGCGACGTCGAGCCGGTCGAGGACGTGGTTGCGCAGGTAGATGGCCTCGCCGATGGTCTTGAGGCCGATGCCGCGCTCCCGCAGGCCCGGGATGGGCAGCGTGCGCGAGACCGAGCCGGGCGCGACCACGATGTGGTCGTAGGCGATCTCCTTGACCGGGCCGTCGATCGGCTGGACGGTGACCGTCTTGCGGGCGTGCTCGACCTTGGTGACCTCACCCGCGACGATCGTGCAGCGCTTCAGCTCGCGGCGCAGCGGCACCACCGAGTGACGCGGCGAGATGTTGCCGGCCGCGGCCTCCGGGAGGAACGGCTGGTAGGTCATGTGCGGCTGCGGGTCGATGACGACGACCTCGGCCTTGCGCGAGTTGAGCTTCCTCGACAGGCGGAGGGCCGTGTAGAGACCGACGTGCCCTGCGCCGACGACCACGATGCGTTGCGGGTTCACGCCAGCCATTGTCGCGCTCGCGCGGTTCTCATGCGCCGTTGTGTGACCAACGACAACTTGCCGAATCCGAGGTGAGGGGCGCCGGATGACGTGCTGTCAGCCTGCGGTCACCCACGGCGCAGAAGCCGCGCCAGCAGCACCGTCGCGCCGACCGCCGCCGCGAGCCCCACCAGCGTCGCGAGCAGGAACGCACCGCCCGCCAGTTCGGCCGTCAGCCCCAGCGTGAGCACCGTGACGACGGCCGACACCAGCACGACCACCCCCGCCCGGGCGAGCCACGCCGCGACCACGCCGGGGCTCACCAGCGCGTCGTACGGCAGCACGGCCGCCAGCGCCGCCAGCGTGTGTCCCAGGTAGAGCAGCGTCGCGATCGCCAGGACCCGCCAGAGGGCGATCCGGGCGTCGTACCAGGTGGTGTCCGCGATCCAGCCGGCCACCGTGACCAGGACGGCGATCGTGGCCGCCCGGCCCCGCGGCGCGACCATCGGGCCGAGCGCCACGAGCAGCAGCAGCCCCAGATAGCGGCTCGCGACCAGCGACGCGGGCCACGCCACGGTCAGCGCGCCGAAGAACGCCAGCCCGACGCCGCTGCGCACGATCAGCGGCAGGATCGTCGCCCGGGAGACGACCGTGCGCGTACGGGCGATCCGCCCCGCGATCCGGCCCGCCACGTCAGCGCCCCCCGGGCCACGTCGCGCAGCACCAGGTCGAGGCTGCCCGCGCCGGCCCACGTCACCACGGGTACGCCGTGCTCGCGCAACCGGCCCAGCACGTTCTCGCGCTCCATCCGCCACAACCGGGTGGCCAGCTCCGTCCAGGGCCCGCTCACCGGCGGGGCCGAGCCGTCGGGCAGCGTGTTCACCGCGACCGTGTAGCGCCCGGACTGCACCAGGCCCGCGAGCAGGTCGGCGGCGCGCGGGTCCACGAGCGGGGTCAGCACGACGACGAGGGCGTCCGACGAGACGTGGTGCGCCCCGAACGCGTACTCCTCGCCCTCGCTGGTCTCCTCCGCCCGCACGTCGAGCAGCCATTCGAGCACGGTGAGGTATTGGCGGCGCCCGGTGGCGGGGCGCAGGCGACGCGCGGAGGCACCGTATTCCGCGAGCGAGACCCGGTCGCCGCGCTGCAGGTAGTGCTCGGCGATGGCGGCGGCGGCCCGGACGGTGGTGTCCAGGACGGACGCCCGGCCTTCTACGCCGCCGGAGGTGCCGGCCTCGCCGAGCACGTCGAGCAGCAGGAGCACCTCGGCGTCGCGGTCCGAGAGGGTAGCGGCGACGTGCAGGTCGCGGGTGCGCAGGGAGACCCGCCAGTCGATGCGCCGCAGCCGGTCGCCGGGGGCGAACGGGCGTACGCCGGCCAGCTCCCCGCCCTCGCCCGGGCGCCGCGAGCGGTGGTTGCCGACCAGGCCCGCCGCCGCCGGCATCGCCTCGGTCGCGGCGAACGGCTCGGTCTCGGGATAGACCCGGACGCCCCGGGCGGGCACCACGAC
>CAKUMG010000563.1 GCA_934667465.1 uncultured Actinoplanes sp.
GGCCCGCCGGTTGTCACCGTGGGGGGCCTCGTCGGCGCGCGCGTGTGCGCGTACGAAATTGTCCTCGTCGCTCTCCTCCAGCGCCGCGACCAGGCGGAACGCGTCGTCCATCATCGCGACGACGTGCGGGAAGGCGTCCCGGAAGAAGCCGGAGATGCGGACGGTGACGTCGATGCGGGGGCGGCCGAGCTCGTCGAGGCCGATCGGCTCGATGCCGGTCACGCGGCGGGACGCGGGGTCCCAGATCGGGCGTACGCCGATGAGGGCCAGGATCTCCGCGATGTCGTCGCCGGCGGTGCGCATGGCACTGGTGCCCCAGGCGGAGAGGCCGACCGATTTCGGCCAGTCGCCGTAGTCGTCGCGGTAGCGCTTGAGCAGCGACTCGGCCATCGCCTGACCGGTCTCCCAGGCGAGCGAGCTGGGGATCGCCTTGGGGTCGACGGAGTAGAAGTTGCGGCCGGTCGGGAGCACATTGATCAGGCCGCGCAGCGGGGAGCCGCTGGGCCCGGCGGGCACGTAGCCGCCGTCGAGGGCGTGCAGCACGTTGGTCAGCTCGTCGGTCGTGCGGGCGAGCCGGGGGACGACCTCGGTGGCGGCGAAGGCGAGCACGCGCGCGACGTCGGGGTTGTCGGTCAGGCCCGCGGGCACCTCGGCCGGCCAGCCGGCCTCCTCCATCGCGGTGACCAGGGCCTTGGCCTGCGCCTCGACCTTGTCGGTCTCGGCGGTGGAGGCGTCCTCGGCCAGGCCGAGGGCCTCGCGCAGGCCGGGCAGCGCGGCGACCTGGCCGGCCCACATCTGCCGCGCGCGCAGCATCGCCAGGACCAGGTTGATCCGCGGCTCGCCGGTGGGCGCCTCGCCGAGGATGTGCAGGCCGTCGCGGATCTGGACGTCCTTGACCTCGCAGAGCCATCCGTCGACGTGCATGATGAACTCGTCGAACTCCTCGTCGCCGGGCCGGTTGGCCAGGCCGAGGTCGTGGTCCATCTTCGCGGCCTGGATCAGGGTCCAGATCTGGGCCCGGATGGCGGGCAGCTTCGCGGGGTCGAGGGCGGCGATGTTCGCGTGCTCGTCGAGCAGCTGCTCCAGCCGGGCGATGTCGCCGTAGCTCTCGGCGCGGGCCATCGGCGGGATCAGGTGGTCGACCAGGGTCGCGTGCGCGCGGCGCTTGGCCTGCGAACCCTCGCCCGGGTCGTTGACCAGGAACGGGTAGATCAGCGGCAGGTCGCCGAGCGCGGCGTCGGTGCCGTCGGAGGCGGACATGCCCACGTTCTTGCCGGGCAGCCACTCGAGGTTGCCGTGCTTGCCGACGTGCACGACCGCGTGCGCGCCGAACTCGTCGGCGAGCCAGCGGTAGGCGGCCAGGTAGTGGTGGCTGGGCGGCAGGTCGGGGTCGTGGTAGATCGCGACCGGGTTCGCGCCGAAGCCGCGCGGGGGCTGCACCATGACGACCGTGTTCTCGTCGCGCAGGGCGGCCAGGACGATGTCGCCGTTGTCGGTGTAGAGCTCGCCGGGCGGCGGGCCCCAGTGCTGCGTCATCGACTCGCGCAGGTCCTCGGGCAGGGTGGCGAACCAGGCGGCGTACTTGTCGCCGTTGATCCGGACCGGGTTGCTGGCCAGCTGCTCCTCGGTGAGCCAGTCCGGGTCCTGCCCGCCCGCGGCGATCAGCGCGTGGATGAGCTTGTCGCCGTCCTGCTCGGCCACGCCGGGGAACGAGCCGACACGGTAACCGCGCTCCCCCATGGCCTCGATCATGCGTACGGTCGACTTGGGGGTGTCGAGCCCCACCGCGTTGCCCATCCGCGAGTGCTTCGTCGGATAGGCGGACAGCATGATCACGATCCGCCGCTCGGCCGGGGGCACGTGCCGCAGGCGGGCGTGCGCGACCGCGATGCCGGCCACCCGCGCCGCCCGCTCGGGGTCCGCGACGTACACGGAAAGGCCGTCGGGGTCGATCTCCTTGAAGCTGAACGGCACCGTGATGATGCGCCCGTCGAACTCGGGGATCGCCACCTGGGTCGCCGCGTCGAGCGGGGACAGCCCGTCGTCGCTGGCCTCCCACGCCTCGCGGCTGCTGGTCAGGGCCAGCCCCTGCAGGATCGGCACGTCGAGGCCGGCGAGGACACCGACGTCCCAGGCCTCGTCGTCGCCGCCGGCCGAGACGGTGGCGGGCTTGGTGCCGCCGGCCGCCAGGACGGTCACGATCAGCGCGTCGGCCTTGCGGAGCTCGGCGAGAAGATCATCCGATGCCGTACGCAGTGAGGCCGTGAAGATCGGCACGGGGCGCGCGCCCTTCGCCTCCACCTGGCGGCACAGCGCGTCGATGAAGCCCGTGTTGCCGGCCATGTGGTGGGCGCGGTAGTAGAGCACGGCGACGGTGGGCACGCCGGGCCCGCCGGCCTCGGCGGCCTCCCGCTCCAGGATGCCCCAGTCGGGCGCGGCGACCGGCGGCGCGAAGCCGTTTCCGGTGAGCAGCACGGTGTCCGAGAGGAAGTCGTAGAGGGCGGCGAGGTTGTCCGAGCCGCCCTGCGCGAGGTAGGTGTGCGCCTCGGCGGCGACCCCCGCGGGCACGGTCGAGAGCTGCATCAGGGCGGCGTCGGGCGCCTGCTCCCCGCCGAGCACGACCACCGGGATCGGGCCGGCCAGCAGCGCGTCGAGGCCCTCCTCCCAGGCCCGCCGGCCGCCCAGGATGCGGACGACGATCAGCTCGGCGCCCTCGGTCAGCGCGGGCAGATCCTCGACGGCGGTCCGGGCGGGGTTGCCCAGCCGCCAGTCGCGGCCCCCGGCACGGGCGCTCAGCAGGTCGGTGTCGGACGTCGACAGCAGCAGAAACACGGCTCTCCCCTCGGGGTCCGCGCCCCGGGTCGAAGGTCACGGCGACCGGAGTTCCTGGCTCCCGGGCCCTTGGACAGCACCCGGTGACAGTGGCGGGACCGCGCCGGACTCGCACCGGCTTCCTCCGCGGCGTCGCCGCACGTGGACTCCCACTCTGCCGACCCACGGGCGGCCGCGTCAACGTGAGGCGCCGGGTGTGACGATGCCGACCGCTCGGCGAAAATTGTCAGCCCCGCTCCGTAGTATCCGGGCCGTGTCCTCGTCCGCACCGCGGCCCACGCCGCCTCCCGTGCGCCCCGAGCCCTCTCAGGGCCCGGCGATGGCTGCTGCCCCGGTGACGGCCGCTGCGTCGGTGACGGCGGCCGGCATCTCCGACCGGGCGTTGTGCGCGGTTCCGGGGCTCGTGGCGCTGCCGGGCCGGTTCCTGTTCGCGATCGACGACGGGGCCGGTGACGTCGCCTACTCCGCCGACGTGGCCGCCCTGCGCCTGCCCAGTGACGAAGCAGGCGCGGCCGAGCGGTTCGCGGTCCTGTTCGCGGGGCGTGACGTGGGGCTGCGGGTCGGGCGCGAGCTCGTGGTGCCGGCATTGCTGGCCGCGGCGCACGCCTTCCTGACGCGCGCGGAGGAGGCGGTCGCCGCCGGGCAGCGCCGCCCGTGGCGGGTGCGTGAGCTGGGTGACGGCCCGGCGCTGCTGGGCGCCGACACCGTGGGCGCCCTCGCCGGGACGGGTCTGATTACGTACGGTGAAGTGGATCCGTCCCTGCGGCGTCCGGGCGTGCGGGAGCCGATCGGGCCGGTCGAGCAGGCCGGCGGTCGGGTCGCCGCCGCGGCGCTGGTGCCCCTGGGACGGCTCGGCCAGGAGCAACTGCGGGTGCTCGAGCGCGCCGAGGTGCTGGTCGTGACGCCGTGGCGCGGGGTCGTCGTGCCGGATCTCACCGCCGATGAGGCCGCGCAATGGCTGCGCGAGCTGGCCGGGGCCGGGCTGGAGGTCGGTGCCGGATCACGCTGGGCAGGCGTGACGGCGTGTGCGGGGCGGCCGGGCTGCCATCGGGCGCTGGCGGATGTGCGCCGCGATGCCGACACCGCCACGGTGGCCGCCGAGGGGCTGCCGGTGCACTGGGTCGGCTGTGCGCGCGGGTGCGGGAGCCCACAGGGCCCGCATGTGCGGGTGGAGGCCACCGGCTCGGGGTATCGGGTCGGCTCGGGTCCGGACGATGTGAAGAGCTGGGATGAGGAAAGCGCGGCCGGGGAACTCGCCGGGCTCGTGGCAGGGGCGAGGAAGGGCTGACATGGAGTACGTGAAGGACGGCGCGGAGATCTACCGGCGGTCGTTCGCCACGATCCGGGCCGAGGCCGACCTGTCGGGGCTGCCGGCGGACGTGGCGCGGGTGGCCGTGCGGATGATCCACGCCTGCGGGATGGTGGACCTCGTGCAGGACCTGGCCTGGAGCCCGGGGGTGGTGACCGCGGCGCGCAAGGCGCTGCTCGGCGGCGCGCCGATCCTGTGCGACGCGCAGATGGTGGCGTCCGGGGTCACGCGCAAGCGGCTGCCCGCGGACAACGAGGTCGTGTGCACGCTGCGCGACCCGGCCGTGCCCGGGATCGCGGCGGAGATGGGCAACACGCGCAGCGCCGCGGCGATGGACCTGTGGGGCGACAAGCTCGGCGGGTCCGTGGTGGCGATCGGGAACGCGCCGACCGCCCTGTTCCGGCTGCTCGAGATGATCGAGGCGGGCGCGCCGCGGCCGGCCGCCGTGCTGGGGATCCCGGTGGGGTTCATCGGGGCGGCCGAGTCGAAGGACGCGCTCGCGGCCTCCGACCTGGAGTTTCTCGTCGTCCGCGGGCGGCGCGGCGGCAGTGCGATCACGGCGGCGGCGATCAACGCGCTCGCCTCGGAGGAGGAGTGACGGTGGCGGGGCGGCTGTACGGCGTGGGACTCGGCCCGGGCGACCCCGAGCTGGTGACGGTCAAGGCGGCCCGGCTGATCGCCGGGGCGGACGTGATCGCCTACCACGCGGCCCGGCACGGGCGGTCCAACGCGCGGGCGATCGCCGTGGGCT
>CAKUMG010000564.1 GCA_934667465.1 uncultured Actinoplanes sp.
GGAAGAACAGCATGCCGGCCAGCGTCACGATGAACGCGGGAACCCCGACGTACGCGACCCAGAAGCCCTGCCACGCGCCGATGAGCCCGCCGAAGATCAGCGCGGCCAGGACGGCCAGCGGCCACGGCACGTCCCAGTTGACCATCATCACGGCGGCGACGGCGCCTGTCGCGCCGACCACCGAGCCCACCGACAGGTCGATGTGGCCGGCGATGATGATCAGGATCATGCCGATCGCCAGAATCAGGATGTACGAGTTCTGGACGATGATGTTGCTGATGTTCTGCGGGGCGAGCAGGTCGCCGCCGGTCAGAATCGTGAAGAGCACCACGATCGCCGCGAAGGCGAGGTAGATGCCGCTCTGCCGGAGGTTGAAGTTGAACTTCCCCCCGGACTTGCCCGGCTCCGAGGCCGAGGGGGTCCCGAGCGCCATGTCGGCGTTCGTGGGTGCCACGCTGGTCACCGCGTGACCTCCTGTCCGTGGGTCATCAGGGTCATGAGACCCTCCTGGGTCGCCTCGGCGCGGGCCATTTCACCGGTGATCCGGCCCTCGGCGAGGGTGTAGATGCGATCGCAGAGTCCGAGCAGCTCGGGCAGCTCGCTGGAGATGACCAGCACGCCCTTGCCCTCGTCCGCGAGGCGGTTGATGATCGTGTAGATCTCGTACTTGGCACCGACGTCGATGCCGCGGGTGGGCTCGTCGAGGATCAGCACGTCAGGGTCGGTGAAGATCCACTTCGACAGCACCACCTTCTGCTGGTTGCCGCCGGAGAGCTTGCCCACGACGCTCGCGACGCTGGGCGCCTTGATGTTCATGGACTTGCGGAAGTCGTCGGCGACCTTGAACTCCTCGTTGTCGTCGACCCACCCGCCCTTCGCCAGCTTCTTCAGCCCCGCCGCGGAGATGTTGCGCTTGATGTCCTCGATGAGGTTGAGGCCGTAGCGCTTGCGGTCCTCGGTGGCATAGGCGAGCCCGTGCTTGACGGCCTCCTGCACCGAGCGGATCTTGATCTCCTTGCCGTCCTTGAAGACCCGGCCGGAGATGTCGGTGCCGTAGGAGCGGCCGAAGACGCTCATCGCCAGCTCGGTGCGGCCGGCGCCCATCAGCCCGGCCAGGCCGACGATCTCGCCCCGGCGCACCGACAGGTTGGCGTTGCGCACGACGACGCGGCCGTGCTGGGTGGGGCTGTGCACCGTCCAGTCCTCGATGCGCAGCACCTCCTCGCCGATGTGCGACTCGTGCGGCGGGAACCGGTTGTCGAGGTCGCGGCCCACCATGGCCGAGATGATCTTGTCCTCGGTGACCTCACCGGGGACCGTCATGTCCATGGTCTTGATCGTCTGACCGTCACGGATGATCGTGACGCGGTCGGAGATCGCCATGACCTCGTTGAGCTTGTGCGAGATGATGACGCAGGTGATGCCCTCGTCGCGCAGCCCGCGGAGCAGCTCGAGCAGGTGCGCGGAGTCGTCGTCGTTGAGCGCGGCGGTGGGCTCGTCGAGGATCAGCAGCTTCACGTTCTTGGAGATGGCCTTGGCGATCTCCACGAGCTGCTGCTTGCCCACGCCGATGTCGAGCACCGACGTCGTCGGGTTCTCACGCAGACCGACGCGGCGCAGCAGCTCGCCGGCCGCCGCGTTGGTCTTGTTCCAGTCGATCAGCCCACGGCTCGCCTGCTCGTTGCCGAGGAAGATGTTCTCGGCGATCGACAGGTTGGATGCGAGTGCCAGCTCCTGGTGGATGATGACGATGCCGCGGTCCTCGCTGTCGCGAATACCGGCGAACCGGCACGGCTCGCCGTCGAAGATGATCTCTCCGTCGTACGAGCCGTGCGGGTACACGCCCGACAGCACCTTCATCAGCGTGGACTTGCCCGCGCCGTTCTCACCGCAGATGGCGAGGATCTCACCGCGACGCACGTCCAGGTTGACGTCCTGCAGGGCCTTCACACCGGGGAAGGTCTTCGTGATGCCCTGCATCTGAAGGATGGTGTCGGTTGGGGTCACTTCAGGTCGGCCTCGGTGTAGTAGCCGGTGTCGATGAGCTCCTTCTTGTAGTTCGCCTTGTCGACGATCACGGAGTCGAGGAGCTGCGACGGGACGACCTTCACACCGTTGTCGTAGTCGGTGGTGTTGTTCGTCTTGGGGGTCTGGCCCTTGAGGACGGCGTCGGCCATCTCGACGGTGGTCTTGGCCAGCGCGCGGGTGTCCTTGTAGATGGTGCTGTACTGCTCACCCGCGATGATCGACTTGACCGAGGCGGCCTCGGCGTCCTGGCCGGTCACGATCGGGTACGGCTGGGCGGCGGTGCCGTAGCCGTTGCTCTTGAGCGCGGAGAGGATACCGATCGAGAGACCGTCGTACGGCGAGAGGACGCCGTCCACCTTGGCGCCGCCACGGTAGGTCGAGGTCAGCAGGTTCTCCATGCGGTCCTGCGCGACCTTCGGCTGCCAGCGCAGCGTGGCGGCCTGCTCGAACTTGGTCTGGCCGCTCTTGACGACCAGCGTGCCGTCCTTGATGTGCGGCTCGAGCACGCTCATCGCGCCCTGGAAGAAGAAGGTCGCGTTGTTGTCGTCCGGCGAGCCGGCGAAGAGCTCGATGTTGAACGGGCCCTTGGCGTCGCCCTTCGAGCCGTCCGCGTTGAGCACCTTGAGACCGGTCAGCAGCGAGGTGGCCTGCTGGATGCCGACCTTGTTGTTGTCGAACGTGGCGTAGTAGTCCACGTTCGGGCTGTTGCGGATGAGGCGGTCGTACGCGATGACCGGGATGTTGGCGGCCTTCGCGTTCTCCAGCTGCGTGGTGATCGCCGTACCGTCGATCGACGCGATGATCAGGAGCTTCGAGCCCTTGGTGATCTGGTTGTCGAGCTGCTGCGTCTGGGTGGGGATGTCGTCCTCGGCGTACTGGAGGTCGACCTTGTAGCCCAGCGCCTCGCGCAGCTGCTTCACGTTGTCGCCGTCGGCGATCCACCGCTCGGAGGATCGGGTCGGCATGGTGACGCCGATCAGGGCGCCCTTGTTGTCGGTGGCGCCACCGGCCTGGTCGACGGTCTTCTCGGCCGAACCACAGGCAGCCATCGCCGCGGCAAGCGTCGTGGCCATGGCCACGGACGCGAGACGGGTGAACCTCATCGTTCTCTCCTCATACCGAAAAAGGAATTTCACGATCCACGCGCAAGATGAGACGACTATCACGCACGTACGATCAGAAGTGAACAGTTCTGGACACGGTTGTTAGCGGGGCGTTACTTAGTGGGCCAATCGTGATCTCCGCAAGATCACAAGAGACCCTTATCTCGCGAACTGCCGGTAGTACGCCTGGTTCCAGCGCACCCGGTCCGCGAAGTCGTGGGCGGTGGTCTTCTCGTCGATCACGAGAAGTTCCGTGTGGAGCATGGTGGCGAAGTCGCGCAGCGCTTCGACATCCACCGCCTGGGTGAGAACGGTGTGGTGCGGGCCGCCGGCGGTCAGCCAGGACTCGGCCGAGGTGGAGAGCGACGGCTGGGGCTTCCAGACCGCACGCGCCACCGGCAGCGCCGGCAGCGGCTCGTCCGGCGCGGTGACCTCGATGGTGTTGGCCACGAGCCGGAAACGGTCGCCCATGTCGGCGATGCCGATGACGACGCCCGGCCCGGCCTTGGCGTCGAACACCAGGCGGACGGGGTCCTCGCGGCCGCCGATCCCGAGCGGGTGGATCTCGCACGACGGCTTCTCGGCGGCGATCGTCGGGCACACCTCGAGCATGTGCGCGCCGAGGATCTTCTGCTCGCCCGGGCCGAAGTGGTAGGTGTAGTCCTCCATGAAGGAGGTGCCGGCACCCGTGCCCGCGCCCATCGCCTTCACGGCGGTGAGCAGCATGGAGGTCTTCCAGTCGCCCTCGCCGCCGAAGCCGTAGCCGTCGGCCATCAGCCGCTGCACGGCCAGGCCGGGCAGCTGGCGCAGCCCGCCGAGGTCCTCGAAGTTGGTGGTGAACGCGTCGAAGTCGCCCTCGGTCAGGAACTGCCGCAGGCCGGCCTCGATCCGCGCGGCGTAGCGCAGCGAGTCGTGCCGGTCGCCGCCGTCGGCCAGCTCAGGCGCCAGCCGGTAGGACTCGGCGTACTCGTCGACAAGCGCGTCGATCGCCTTGTCGCCGACCGCGTCGACGACCTCGACCAGGTCGTTCACGCCGTACGTGTTGACGGAGACGCCGAAGACCAGCTCGGCCTCGACCTTGTCGCCCTCGGTCACCGCGACGTTGCGCATGTTGTCGCCGAAGCGGGCGAGCCGCATGCCGCGCAGCTTCGACCAGCCGGCGGCGGCGCGGGCCCAGCCCTCGACACGGGCGGCGAGCGCCGGGTCGGAGGCGTGACCGGCGACCGTCTTGCGGGCGACGCCGATCCGGGTCTGGATGTAACCGAACTCGCGGTCGCCGTGCGCGGCCTGGTTCAGGTTCATGAAGTCCATGTCGATGGACGACCACGGCAGCGCCTGGTTGAGCTGCGTGTGCAGGTGCAGCAGCGGCTTGCGCAGCAGGTCCAGGCCGGTGATCCACATCTTGGCCGGCGAGAACGTGTGCATCCAGGCGATGACGCCGATGCAGTTCGGGTCGGCCGACGCGTCGATCATCACCTGGCGGATCGCACCGCTGTCGGTGAGCACCGGCTTGCCGACGATCTCGAAGGAGACCCCCTCGGCCAGCATGCGCTGGATCTGCCGGGACTGGTCGGCGACCTGCTCCAGGGTCTCCGGGCCGTACAAATGCTGGCTTCCGGTCAGGAACCAGATCTGAGGCTTCACTTGGCGAGCTCCTGTCCGTGAACGTTCTGATAGCGGGCGTACAGCGAGTCGATGTGCTCCTGATCGAGGGGCACCGGCTCACCGATCTGACGAGCGATGTGCACCGT
>CAKUMG010000565.1 GCA_934667465.1 uncultured Actinoplanes sp.
GGCCGCGGCCGCGAGCAGCGCCAGGAGCGCTCCCATGGCGAGCGTCTCGGTCCGGCGGGTGCCGAGCTCGTCGAGCCGGGCGTCGAGCAGACCGGACATCTCCCGTACGGCGATGCCGGCGAGCCCGGTCAGCGCGATCTGCAGCTGGCTCTGCGCGGTGGCCATCGTCGCCGGGTCCGGTGCCCCGCCGGGGTTGGCGCCACGGGTCAGCGCCTCGACCCCGCGCCGGAACGTGTCGAGCCCGGTGACGAGGTTGCCGCTGAGCGTCGTGCTGTCGGTGTCGTCGACGGCGGCCTGCAGGTTGTCGGTGAGCGTGGCGACGTTGGTGTTGACCGCCAGCACGGCCGCGCCGAACTGCGGTGAGAGCTGGGCCCGCTGCGCGGCGCCCGACTCGGCCACGAGCCGGCTGAGGTCGCCCATCCGGCTCACCTGCACGACAGTGGTGGGCAGGTCCACGGCGACGGCCTGCTGCAGCTGGGAGAGGTCGTTGTCCGGGTCGCGGAGAAGACCCGAGTTCGTACGCACGGCGTCGTACAGGGCCAGCGTCAGATCGGTGGCCTCGACGTGGGTCCGGTAGACGGCGAGCGGGCCGCCGCTCGCCTCCGGCAGGGCGTCGATCCGCTGCCGCAGGGCGGTCCACCTGGTGCGCGTACGCAGCTCGGTGCCGAGCCGCCGGTCCACGGCGGCGACCGCGTCGACCGCGGCCGCGACCGACGGCCCCGACGTGGCGACGCCCGAGACCGCCGACGACTGGGCCTCCGCCAGCGCGCTGACCAGCGGTGAGAGGGCGGCCAGGTATTCGACGCCGCGCTGCTCGAGCCGCGTGCTCTCCCGGCGCTCGCCGACGTCGTCCCAGACGCGGGCGAACAGAATGCCGGCCGGGACGAGCATCAGCACCGCCAGCACGGCGGCGAGCACGGAGCGGGTCCGGGCGCGCCGGGGGTCTACCGCGTCTGTCATGGCCGATTCCTCCGCGATGCGCCGGGATGGACCGTTCCATAATTACTCTCAGTAATCACTCGGGCGCACCGATCCGGGTCAATCTAGCCGAGAATTATTCATCCGACGCCTTCGGAAAGGTCAGAATCGACTCGTCTGATCGGGGGATGGGCCATAGGGCTGCCCTGGTCGTAAGGAAGTGGTCAAGCGGGGTGATGGTCCGCGTCTGCGGTCATATATCCGCCCATGTCGATGGAAGCGCCGCCGGGGCCGCGGCCGATCGTGTAACGGTCACGGATTGTGACTTAGAAAACACGAAGAGCCCGTGCCGACGCGGGTCGGCACGGGCTCCCGTACGGGAAACCAGTCGTCGGTTCTGCGGGCCAGGTCGTCGAGCACCTTCTCGAGCGTCTCGCGGCTCTTGCCTATCTGGTCGCCCATCCAGCGCTCCTCCAGCGCGACGACGGTGCCGTCGTGCAGCCGCAGCTCGGCCCGCACCGGCGTGCGCTTGGTGACCGTGACGCCGCGGATCTCCTCGAACGGCACGAACCGGAAGCGGGCGGCCAGCTCCTCCGGCGACCAGCTGCTCAGCAGCTCCTTGAGCCGGTCCTCGCCGCCGTCGACCTTCTTGGACGGCGCGGGCGGCAGGACGAACCCGCGGTTCAGCACGACCAGGTCGGTGTCAGCGCCGTCCACCTTGAGGTTCGCCATCGCGGCGAGGACGTCGGCGCCCCGACCGGTCGCCTGCCGCTCGACGACGGAAGCGACCTCGGTGCGGATGCCGAGAGAGGCCAGCCGCGTACGCGCCTCCGCCACGGTCGCCTGGTCGACCGCCAGCTTCGCGAGCTCGCGCAGGTCCACCTCGCCGCCGTCCGCGCCGACCAGCTGCACGGGCTCGGACCAGGACATCCGCCAGTACGCGGCGCCGGAGCGGACCGCGGCCAGCCGGAGCAGCGTGTGCATCGGGCCGGCGAAGCGCTGCGCAGCCTCCTTGCGCGTCGCCTCCGGGAAGAACTCCTCGGCCAGCTCGCCGAGGCGGCCCGCCGCGACCAGGTCGAACAGGGTGTCCAGACCCGGCTCGGTCACGCCGGAAAGTCGCCCGGCCGAGCGGAACACCCGGTCGGCGGTGTGCTGCAGGCCCGCGGTGGTCGACGCCGCGATGAACTCGGGCCAGGGCAGCACCTCCCGGTCCGCGACGTCGACGACCTCGCTCTGCAGCGCCGCACCCGCCGCGTCGATCGAGGGCAGCAGGGCGGCGGCCGGGCGGCCGTCCACCGGGTGCGGCACCTGCGGCGCGGCCTTCATGATCGCGATGCGCTCGCCGATCGACGGGTGCGTGCTCCAGCGCGACGGCTCGTCGCCGGGCTCCTCCTCGCGGAGCTCGGCGAGCTCGTCGTGCCGCGCCGCGACCAGCTTGCCGAAGCCGCCGAACAGATCGTCGGGGGCGTACCCGGCCTCCCAGCCCGGAGCCACGTACGAGCGGAAGTAGAACCCCCACGCGGCGTCGAGCACCGGCAGCTCGCGCAGGGCCGACATGGCCGCCGCCGGGCCCGCGACGCGCACCGACGCCCGGTCCGCCTCGTGCTCCTGCCGCCGGGACGCGGCGTTGTCCACCAGCAGGTAGAGCCGCGAGTAGCCGCGGAACACCCAGCCGACCGGGTTCCACTTGCCGATCCGGCCCAGCGTCGTCCCGATGACGATGCGGCCCCGGTAGGCGACGGCGCCCAGGCTCGTGTGCCGGCCCGAGTAGTGCCCCAGCTCGTGCGCGATGACGGAGCGCAGCTGGTCGACGCTGAGCGCCTGCACCAGCGGCATGCCGAGGTAGAGCCGGCGGCGCCCGCCGAGCAGGCCGAGCAGCCTGCCCTCCTCGTTGACGGCGGCGTTGACCTCCGGGACGAGCCGGATCTCGTCCGGCATCCGGGTGCCGACCTCGGCGGCCAGCGAGCGGACCGTCTCCCACAGCTCCGGTGCGTCCTGCGGGCCGACGACCAGGCCGTGCGGCGGCTCGGGCCGGGCCCGGATCGCGCGCCAGAGGCCGACCATGGTGGCGCCGACCGCGAGCAGCAACGGGAAGCCCAGCTTGAGCCCGACCACGCCCGAACTCTGGGCAGCCACCCAGACGATGAGGGCCACGACCGCGGCGAGCTGGAGCAGCGCCACGACGTAGAAACCGATGAGCATTGCCAAAGAGGCTGCAGCGCGCAGCATGTGTTCCCTTCCCCGTGCTTCCGTCCTGATAGGCCGGACGGCGCGAGGACGGTACCGATCCGTATCGTCGTTGCGCAACCCCCTCCCGGGCGGCGTCCGAAGCCGTAATGTGGGCCCGGTGACCTCCCGTGATCCGGTCGCCGATCTGCGACGCATCGCGTTCCTGCTGGAGCGCGCCAACGAGGCGACCTACCGCGTGCGCGCCTTCCGGTCGGCCGCCGCCACGGTCGCCGCCCTCGACGACGCCGAGCTGCTGCGGCGTACGAGCGAGGGGTCTTTGGCGAAGCTCAACGGCGTCGGTGACGTGACCGCCCGCTGCGTCACCGAGTCGCTCGCCGGCGAGGTGCCGGCCTATCTGCGGCGCCTGGAGACCACCGAGGGCGCCGACCTCGAGGGCGCGGCGGCGGCGCTGCGCGAGGCGTTGCGTGGCGACTGTCACTCGCATTCGGACTGGTCCGACGGTGGCTCGCCGATCGAGGAGATGGCGCTGGCCGCGGTCGAGCTGGGTCACGAATACCTCGTGCTCACCGACCATTCGCCGCGGCTCACGGTGGCACACGGCCTGACCGCCGACCGGCTGCGCAAGCAGCTGGACCACGTGGCCGCCGTCAACGCCCAGCTGCCGGAGGGGTTCCGCATCCTCACCGGCATCGAGGTCGACATCCTGGCCGACGGCTCGCTCGACCAGGAGGACGAACTGCTGGCCCGCCTCGACGTGGTGGTCGGCTCGGTGCACAGCGGCCTGCGCGACGACTCGCCCAGGATGACCCGGCGGATGCTGGCCGCGATCGCCAACCCGCACCTCGACATCCTGGGGCACCTGACCGGACGCAAGGTCTCGGCGGCCGGCGAGGGGGACAAGGCGCACCGGGGTGGCCGCACCCGGCCGCCGAGCACGTTCGACGTGGAGAAGGTGCTGGCCGCCTGCGCCGAGCACGGCAAGGCCGTGGAGATCAACTCGCGGCCGGACCGGCTCGACCCGCCCAAGCGGATGCTGACCGTCGCGGTCGAGGCCGGGTGCCTGTTCAGCATCGACACCGACGCGCACGCGCCGGGACAGCTCGACTGGTTGCGCTTCGGATGCGAGCGTGCGGCGCTGTGCGGAGTGCCTGCCGATCGGATCGTGAACACCTGGCCGGTCGAGCGGCTGCTCGCCTGGACGGGCGGACACTGAGTTTTCTGTCGGTGGTCTCCCGTATGGTCGGGCTGTGGGACAGATTGATGACCTCGCCAACCGTTACGTCGCCGAGTGGGCCCCGCTCAACCCCACCGGCGCCACGTCCATCGGCGTGCCCGGCTATGACGACCAGCTCGACGACATCTCGCCCGAGGGCTTCGCGGCGCAGGCCGAGCTGATCCGCCGGGCCCTGGGCGAGCTCGACCCGATCGAGCCCGAGACCGCGCGGGAGAGCGTCGCCAAGGACGCGATGCAGGAGCGGCTCGGGCTCGACCTGGAGCGCTACGACTCCGGCGACGTGGCCGCCGACATCAACGTCATCGCGAGCGCCCTGCACGGCCTGCGCATGGTCTTCGACCTGATGCCCACCGAGGGCGAGCAGGCCGTCGCCAACATCTCCGCTCGCCTCGGCGGCTTCCCCCGCGCCGTCGAGCAATACCAGCGCACCCTGCTCGAGGAGGCTGCCAAGGGCCACACCAGCGCGCGGGTGCAGATGCTCGAGGTCGCCGGGCAGATCGACGCCTGGACCGACCCGTCCCGCGACGACTTCTTCCACCG
>CAKUMG010000566.1 GCA_934667465.1 uncultured Actinoplanes sp.
CGCCGGCGGCGCCCGCCCCGGCGGCGCCCGTCGCGTCGTTGCTGTCCTTGCTGGGCGCCGGCGGGTCCGGCCTGTCCTCGCCCGAGCTGCCTCCTTCCGTCACGCCTCCGCCCGGCCTGCCCGGGGCGCCGGTACCCGCCGAGCCCGGACTGCCTGCTCCCGGTGGCGGCGGCCTGCCCGGACTGCCTGCTCCCGGCGGCGGAGTGCCCGCCGTGCCCGGAGTGCCCGCCGTGCCGGGTCAGCCCGCCCCGGTGCCCGCCGGGAACGGGCTGTTCTGGCCGGCCGCCGGGGGAGCGCCGGGCACGTTCGCGGTCGGGACCGAGGACTACAAGGTGCTCAAGAACCTGCCGGCGCAGGGCTACACGCTGCACCGGGACTGGCGGGCCGGGCACTCGTGGCTGTTCGACGGGACCACGTTCTGGACCTATGACGACCCGGCCCAGATCCTGCAGAAGACCGCGTGGATCCGGGCGCAGGGCCTCGGGGGCGCGATGATGTGGTCGCTCGACGGCGACGACGAGCGCGCCACGCTGACCCGTACGATCGCCACGGGTCTTTCCTCCCGATAGCGAGTGGTTTAACGCTGCACTTCACAATCCCGGTTTTCGTGGCGAGACGAGGCGGTGCGCCGTTCGGCGCACCGCCTTTGCCGTTCAGCGCAACTCGATCTCCGCAGCGACGCACGTGGGAAACCTCTCGGTAACCTGCGGCCCACGGCCCGTGATTACTCCTGGCAGGAGGTATCACCATCATGGTTCAACCGGCACCACGTAGTGACCGCAGTCCGTGGAACTGGCTTTTGCTCATCCCGATCGTGCTCCCCGTGCTGACCCCGCTGTACAACTTCGACTCACCGCGGCTGTGGGGCTTCCCCGCGTTCTACTGGCTGCAGTTCGCTTTCATCCTCGTCGGCGTCGCGACCACCTCGGTCGTGTACCGGATGACCCGCCGGCCCGCCGGGGCCACCGTGCCCTCGCCGGGCGCGGCACCCGCCCCCTCGCCGGGCGCGGCACCCGCCCCGGAGCGCGGGCCGCAATCGCCGGAGGGGGAGCGCGATGCGTGACCACATCACCGAGATCATCGTCTTCACGCTGCTGTTCCTGCTGGTCAGTGTCATGGGCTTCGTCGCGGCCCGGTGGCGGGCGCCCAAGGACATGGCGCACCTCGACGAGTGGGGCCTGGGCGGCCGCAGCTTCGGCGGCTGGATCACGTGGTTCCTGGTCGGCGGGGACCTCTACACGGCGTACACGTTCGTCGCGGTGCCGGCGCTGATCTTCGGGGCGGGCGCCGCCGGGTTCTTCGCGGTGCCGTACACGATCATCATCTATCCGTTGTTCTTCCTGATCCTGATCCGGCTCTGGTCGGTGTCGCACCGGCACGGCTTCGTGACGCCGGCGGACTTCGTGCGGACCCGGTTCGGCTCGCCGACGCTGGCGCTGCTGATCGCCATCACCGGCATCCTGGCGACGATGCCGTACATCGCGCTCCAGCTCGTCGGCATCGAGGCCGTGCTCAAGACGATGGGCATGACCGGCGACTCGCTGCTGGCCCGGCACGCGCCGATCATCATCGCGTTCGCGATCCTGGCGGCCTACACCTACCAGTCGGGGCTGCGGGCGCCGGCGCTGATCGCGTTCGTCAAGGACACGCTGATCTACATCGTGATCATCGTGGCGGTGATCTGGCTGCCCTACAAGCTGGGCGGCTGGGGCAGCATCTTCGACGACGCGGCCGCGAAGTTCGACGCGTCGCCGAACCCGAACGACGGCATCACGCTCAACGCCAACAACCAGCTGCAGTACATCACCCTGGCGCTCGGCTCGGCGCTCGCGCTGTTCCTCTACCCGCACAGCATCACCGGCGTGCTGGCCAGCAAGAACCGCAACGTGATCAAGCGGAACATGTCGGCCCTGCCCGCGTACAGCTTCCTGCTCGGGCTGCTGGCGCTGCTCGGCTATGCGGCCATCTCGGCGGGGGTCAAGCCGCTGCCGGGTTCCAAGGAGGGCACGGTCGACAGCAACACCGTCGTGCCGCTGCTGTTCGACCAGCAGTTCCCGTCCTGGTTCGCGGGCGTCGCCTTCGCGGCGATCGGCATCGGCGCCCTGGTGCCGGCGGCCATCATGTCCATCGCCGCGGCGAACCTCTTCACCCGCAACATCTACAAGGAATACCTCCGCAAGGATGCCACCCCGGCGCAGGAGGCGAACGTCTCGAAGATCACGTCGCTGGTGGTCAAGGTCGGCGCGGTCGCCTGCATCATCTTCCTCGACCCGCAGTTCAGCATCGACCTGCAGCTCATCGGCGGCGTCATCATCCTGCAGACCGCGCCGGCGGTCGCGCTCGGCCTCTTCACCCGCTGGTTCCACCGCGGCGGGCTGATCGCCGGCTGGGCGGCCGGCATGGGCCTGGGCATGTGGATGCTCTACCAGATCCCGAACGCGGCGACGGGCCGCGCGCACTTCGGCGGCTCCGCGTTCCCGCTTGCCGACTTCGGGTTCGACACCACCCGTACGATCTATGTCGGTTTTGTCGCTGTAACGATAAACCTGCTGGTCGCCGTGCTCGTGACGCTCGTCCTGCGGGCCTCGAAGGTCGCCGACGGCGACGACGGGACCCGGTCCGACGACTACTTCGCCGACGAGGGCGACCCGCGACTGGAGAAGGAACGCTCGACGCCGGACACGCTGTCGTCGTCGACCTGATTCCCCGTACGCGGCTCAGGGGCCCGGTCGCCGCCTCCCTTGCGAGGCGGCGGCTGGGCCCTTTACGCGCGGCTCTTGATGTAGGTGTCCATGTCGCGCGTGAGCCGCTCCAGCATCGTGGCCAGCTCCCGGCGCTCCGGCCCGGTCCAGTCCTTCAGTACCACGTCGTAGAGCTCGCGCCGCGCCGTCGACACCGCCTCGACCTGCTCGAGCCCGCGGGGCGAGGCGGCGATGACGGTGCCCCGGCCGTCCGCCGGGTCGGGGTGCCGCTCGACGAGGCCGTCCCGGTGCATCGCGCTGACCTGCCGCGTCACCGTGGACCCGTCCAGGTTAAGCCGATTGGCCACTGCTGAGACGTTCTGCGGGCCCGCCTCCTGCAGGAAACGGAGGATCACGTACGCGGCGCGGTCCAGCGCCCGATGCGGCCGCGGGGAACTCCGCCGGGTGGCCTCCCCGAGCCGGATGAGCATCGCGACCTGCGTCTCGATGGTTCCGATCGCCGCTTCGTCGTTCATGAGCGACAACTCTAGAACCTGTTACCTGAAGATTTCCTGCGACTCCCCGCCCGGCTCCGCCCGCCCCGTTCGCGCCCGCGCCCACCGGCGTTCACCCGAAGGAGGGTGTGTATCGATATTGGGGCGAGGGAAGCCGGGCCGTTCGCCACAACCCCCGAGGAGCTGCAGTGCCCTGGCCACGATTGACCGCCGAGCTGTCTCGCTACGTCTATCCGCTCGCCCAGTTCGACGGGCTCACCCTCACCGCCCGCGACCCCGACCGTCTGGCCGACTTCTGGTGCCACAACATTCCCGGCACCCTCACCGAGGAGACGAACGGCGGGCTGCGCCTCAACCCCAGCTCCGACCGGGCCAAGGCCGAGATCCTCCGGCTCACCCGCATGCCCCAGCCGCCGGCCGACCCCGACCGGGTGCACCTCGACGTCCGGCTGCCCACCCCCGACCCCGGCCACCTGCTCGCCGCGGGCGCGACGGTGATCAGCAGCCCGTCGGACGACCCCTGGTGGGTGCTTGCCGACCCGGAAGGCAACCGCTTCTGCGCGTACGCCTCCGCCGACGACCGCCCGGCAGGCATCTTCGAACTCGTCGTCAAGTGCCGCTGGCCGGTGGCCCTGGCCCACTGGTGGGCCCGCATCCTCGGCGGCCAGATCGAACGCGAGGGCGAAGCGGCAGTGGTCGCGGGCGCGCCCGACTTCCCCTGGGACTACATGGTCTTCGACCCGGTACCCGAACCCCGCAACGGCCCGAACCGGCTGCGCTGGCACATCGTCCTGAGCGACCCGGACCCGGGCATCCTCGTCCGCGGCGGCGCCACGATCCTGCGCCACCCGACGGAGGAATCCCCGTCCTGGACGCTGGTCGACCCGGAAGGCAACGCCTTCTACGCCAGCCCGCCGATCTAGGGATCCCCGCTCCGCCCGGCTCGTGCTCGCCTCCCGTATCATGAGCGGCGCGACGGACGAGCCGGCCGGGCGGTCGCGTCGGCATCCGCGAGGATGTCACCGAGGAACGTCCGGACTCCGCAGAGCAGGGTGGTTGTTAACGGCAACCCGGGGTGACCCGCGGGACAGTGCCACAGAAAACAAACCGCCGACGGCGGACCGGCAACGGCCCGCCATCGGTAAGGGTGAAACGGTGGGGTAAGAGCCCACCAGCACCCCGGGCGACCGGGGTGGCTAGGTAAACCCCACCCGGAGCAAGGCCAAGCAAGGTTCCCGCCGCGAGGTGGGGGCCGGCGCAGGCGTTCGAGGGCTGCTCGCCCGAGCCTGCGGGTAGGCCGCAAGAGCCTGTCGGCAACGGCAGGCCGAGATGGATGACCGCCCCACGGCGAGCAATCGCCGAGGACAGAATCCGGCGTACAGGCCGACTCGTCCGTCGCCCTCAAGGTCACGCCCATGGGGGCGTCCCTGACAGCGGTTATAGCTCAGCGTTAATGGCTGATGTTGGGTGCTATTGGTCGTCCTGGGACGCCCTGGAGGCGCCCTGACGCCCTGGAGACGCCCTGATCTTGGGCGTCAGGGACGCGCTCGACCAGCCGCGCCCGGCGACCCTGAACTTATGGATTCGCGGCAGCACGGTTGGACGTGCACCGATACGCAGTTCAACTGCCTGATCCGGTCCGCATCGGTTCGTTGCAGTTGGGCTCGTCGCTGTACTTCGC
>CAKUMG010000567.1 GCA_934667465.1 uncultured Actinoplanes sp.
CGGTGGCGTCGGTGGAGGTGGGGTCGGCGAGCATGGAGGGGCAGATGCCGCGGTTCCAGGCGCGGACGGCGGCCGGCTCCTCGTGGCCCTGCTCCCAGAGGCGGTAGAGGTCGGGGATGCTGACGACCAGGATGCGCGCCTTGGGCAGGCCGTCGCCGAGCCGGTCCAGGGCGGCGTCGACGCGCGAGCGGAACGTGCGTACGGGCGTCATGCCGCCCGTGTCCGGGGCGCAGGCGTCGTTGGCGCCGATCAGGATCGTGACGTAGCCGGGCCGGGCGTCGAGCGCGGAGGCGACCTGCCCGCGGAGGTCGCCGGAGTCGGCGCCGGGCACGGCGAGGTTGCGCGCCTTTCCCTTGATCTTGCTGTTCTCGTCCCGGATCCGCTCGTAGTGGCTGGTCACGTCGTCGCTGCCGGAGCCGCCGGTCGACCAGGAGCTGCCGGGACACGCCACGAACACGCGGCAGCTGCCGGTGCCCGCGGTGATCGAGTCGCCGATCGCCACCATGGCGGAGGGCCAGCCGTCGGCCGGTTTCGGGGTCTTCGTCCGGGTCGGCCCGGGGTCGGCGGCGCCGGTGCCCTCGCAGGCCAGGGCGAAGACGGCGAGAACGGACAGGGCGACGGCGTGCCAGCGGCGTCCCACGCCACCTCCTTGATCACGACGAGTGAGCACATATGCACCCTACGCGAGGCTGCTTTCCTCATCTGGCGCGCGGTCGCGCCGAACTTGCGTGATGTGTGGAGCGGGATGACGACATGGCGAGCCTGGCTGCCGACCGGCGGAGGCCTTCGCGACGAGGACTGGGCCCGGCGGCACCGGCTGCTGACGATGCTGCTGGCCGCCTGCGTGGCGCTGCTGACCGGCTTCGGGGCGTTCCAGGACGGCCTGGACCGGACCTGGCTGCTCACGGTGCTGCTCATCCTGCCCTGCGTCGTCCTCGCGGTGACCCTCCCGCCCCGGCGCCTGCCGTCGACGCTGGTCGCGCTCGGCTTCGCCGTGGCCTGCGGCGGGTTCGTGTCGATGTCGCACGGGCTGACCGAGGCGCACTTCACGTTCTTCATCGCCGTCGCCGCGCTCGCCCTCTACCGGGACTGGGCGCCGTTCGGGATGTTCCTGATCGCGACGACCCTGCACCACGCCGTCCTCGGCACGATCGTCAGCGACCGCACCTTCGACCACCACAGCGCCGAGACCCACCCGTGGCTGTGGGCGATGCTGCACGGCGGCGCGGTGCTCGGGGCGGCGGCGTTCCAGGTCATCGCGTGGAGCCTCACCGAGAACGAGGAGAAGCGCGCCCAAGAGAACCTCGACGACAGCCAGGCTCAGCTCAGCGTCGCCTTCGACGAGACGCCCGTCCCGTCGGCGATCGTCGCCCCCGACGGCCGGCTGCTGCGGATGAACACGGCCTACAAGCGCTGGATGCGGCTGCCGGACCGGCTGCCGGTCGGCTTCACCCTCAACGACCTGCCCATCGTCCCGCTCGACGACGCCAACGTCCCGCTGGTGGAGCGGCTGCTGCACAAGCGCGGCGCGGTCTCGACGACCCGCCGCTACCGCCGCACCGACGACAACACCCTGCTCTGGGTCGAGACCCACGGCGCCGGCCTGTACGACCGCGAGGGGCGCCTGCGCCAGATCTACATCCACTGCCTCGACGTCACCCAGACCCGGGAGTACGAGGCCGAGCTCCAGCGGCAGGTCCGCCACGACGCGCTCACCGGCCTGCTCTCCCGCACCGGCTTCGAGCAGGACTTCCAGGCGCTGCTCTCGCGCGGGCTCGGCCAGATCAGCGTGCTCTACCTCGACGTCGACCGCTTCAAGTCGATCAACGACGGCGCCGGCCACGACGCCGGCGACGAGGTCCTGCGCCAGCTGGCCGGCCGGCTGCGCGCCTGCGTCCCCGCCGAGGCGCTGATCTCCCGGCTCGGCGGCGACGAGTTCGTGGTCGCCGTCCCCGGCCCGGTCGCGTCCGCCCGCCGGGTGGCACACGCCCTGGTCCAGTCGCTCGCCGCGCCGGTCCCGGCCGGCGAGGGCCAGCAGGTGCGCCTGACCGTCAGCATCGGCCTCGCCCTCGCGAACGCCGCCGACCAGGCCCAGGAGTCGGTCCTGGCCGCCGACACCGCCATGTACGCCGCCAAGCGCGCCGGCGGCAACCGGGTCACCGTGTTCAGCGACGACATGCGCGTCAACGTGCACGACCGCATCGTGGCCGAGGGCCGCCTGCGCGACGCCCTCGACGGCGACCACGACACGACGCTGCCCGTCTGGTTCCAGCCGATCGTCGCGGCGGCAACCGGCGGCATCATCGGTGCCGAGGCCCTGGTCCGCATGCGCACCCCCGAGGGTGAGCTGCTGCTGCCCGGCCACTTCATCGGCGTCGCCGAGGAGACCGGCCTGGTCATCCCGCTCGGCGAGCACGTGCTCGCCTCCGCCCTGCGCCACCTGCTGCTCTGGGACAGCCTCGGCTACGTCTCGGTCAACGTCAGCCCTCGCCAGCTCGCCGAGCCGGGCTTCGTGCCGATGCTGGCCGACCTGCTGGCCCGGGCCCGCGGCCTCGACCCGTCCCGCCTGGTCCTCGAGATCACCGAGACCGCCGTCCTCGCCGACTCCGGCGACCTCGCGGCCCGCCTGCACGCCATCAAGGACCTCGGCGTCCGCATCGCCCTCGACGACTTCGGCACCGGCTACAGCTCCCTGACCTGGCTCCAGTCGGTCCCCGCCGACGTGGTCAAGCTCGACCGCTCGTTCGTCGCCGGGCTGTCCGGCGACGCCCGCAAGGCCTCCATCATCTCGGCGGTCCTGTGGCTGGCGGGCTCGCTGAGCATGAGCGTGGTCGCCGAGGGCGTCGAGGACTACGAGGACTGGCAGGCGCTGCGCACGGCCGGCTGCCCGGCGATGCAGGGCTACCTGTTCAGCCGGCCGGTCCCGGCGCAGGAATTCGACGGCCTGCTGCGGCAAGGTCTCGCTCTCGTCTCACACTGACGGTCTACTCTGCGCTGTTATGACTCTCGTCGCTGCCACCTGCACCGGCCTCGCCGACTCCCTCGGCGAGGCCGACTGGGACGCGCCGTCATTGTGCAAGGGCTGGCTCGTACGGCACGTCGTCGCGCACGTGACGATGCCGGTCCGCCTGACCCCCGCCACCTTCGGCGCGTCGCTGGCCGCCGCCGGCGGCGACTTCACCGTCCTCTCGGACACGGTCGCCCTCCGGGACGCGGCGCTGCCCATCGACCTCCTGGCGGAGCAGCTCCGCTCCCCCGCCCTGCACGCCTGGGAACCGCCGGGCGGCGGC
Organism: uncultured Actinoplanes sp.; assembly: GCA_934667465.1. Lineage (GTDB taxonomy): Bacteria > Actinomycetota > Actinomycetes > Mycobacteriales > Micromonosporaceae > Actinoplanes. Next base: position 3,291 of record CAKUMG010000567.1, read on the forward strand.
GCGGCGGGCGCCCTCACCCACGCTGTCATCCACTCCCTGGACATCACCATCCCGCTCGGCCGGCCCGCGGTCGCCCCGGCCGCCGCCGTGACCGCCGTCCTCGACCGGCTCGCGGACGGCACTCTGTTCGGGGTCGACCTGACCGACACCCGCCTCGAAGCGACCGACACGGGGTGGGCGTGGGGCGAGGGTCCGGTCGTGCACGCCGACAGCGGGTCGCTGGTCGCCCTGTTGAGCGGCCGCACCCTGCCCGACGGGCGCGCCCTCCCCCGCGTCTAACCCCCGCCCTCCGGGTCCGCCAGGACGGCCTGCGCCCGGTCGATGAAGCGGCGGGTCTCCCTGCTGAGGGCCTCCCGCGACTCCAGCACCGCCGCGCTGACCGCGGCGGGGTCCTGCAGCCGCACAGCCCGGTCGAGCCCGTCGCCGAGCCGGTCGAAAGCGTCCCGCAGCCGCTCAACGGGTTCGCGCATCGACTCGGGACCCTCCAGATAGACCAGGTAGCTCCGCCGGGCCAGCTCACCACCCACGACGATCCGGGCGCTGCGGTACTCGCGCCACGCACTCTCGTCCCCGGCGGTGACACGAGTCACCAGCCCCCGGGCTCTCCACCGCGGTCAGGAGCGCTCTCGCGGAACGCCGCGCTGCCACCAGTCGTGCGAGGGCCGCTCCCGAATCATCGCGGCCACGAAGTCCACCTGGTCGTCGCAGACTTCCAGAGCTCCTTCGCCGCTCGCGAGTACTGGAACAGCACGCGGTCGACGTCGAAGGCGTCCAGCTCGCCGGTCCGGTAACGATCGACCGCCGCACCGACGCGACCGACGACCTCACCCAGCTCGGCTTCGTGGTACTCCGCGACCAAGGAACGTGCCGCTCGCTACGACTTGTCAGACATGGGCACGAGGCTACGCAGCGGCCCGACATCCTGTCACCTTTCCACGAGGGCCCGATCGTCGTATGCCACGACGATTTTGGCACACTCGATCGCCGATCGGGTTCGTTGTTTCCCGGGTGTGCGCGGGACAATTATTGGCATGGGGCAGTTGCAGATGTTCTCGGCGGCGGAGGTGGCCGGGATGCGCGATCGGACGAGGTCGCGGAACTATTCGGCGGAGCGTGAGGAATTTCGTCGTGAGCATCTGGTCCGGCATGCGTGGGGCAAATATCGTGGGCACACCGAGCGACTGCGCCGGCTGCACGGCGATGCCCGCGATCAGCGCGCGGGCATAGCGGGCAGTCGCGTTGTCGGCGGGACCAGGATCGCGGTCGCCCTACCGGAACGGCCCACGTCCCGACCCACCCGGGCCCCGGCCCCGACCGCAGCTCCAGCTCCCGTCTCAGTTCCCGCTCCACTTTCCGCCCCAGCCCGGGGCCCGGCTCCGGCCCCGGCGCTGACTCCGGCTTCCGTCCCGGCCCCGGTCCCAGGCCCGGCCCGGACTCCGGCGATGGCCGAAGCGCCGGAAACGGCAACGCCGCAAGCCCGGGCAACGGAGGCCGGCAGCCCGGGGCCTGTGCGGGACCGGCCACCGCGCGAGGGCAGCCATTCGACCCGCGACCGACGCCGGACCGGCGCGCCATGGCGT
>CAKUMG010000568.1 GCA_934667465.1 uncultured Actinoplanes sp.
TGAGCCTGCTCGCCGGGCAGCACCGCGACCTGACCACCACGCTCACCCCCACCCGGCACGGCGACCGGCCGGCCGTCCGGGTCACGCTGCGCTCGTACGGCCCGCTCGGCCTGGCCTACCGGCAGCGCCGCCAGCGCTGGAACGACACGGTGACCCCGCCGTGGACGCTGCGGGTGCTGCCCCGGTTCCCGTCGCGGCGGCTGCTGCCCGAGAAGCTCGCGAAGCTGCGCGTCTTCGACGGGGCCGTGGTCACCCGCGGCCGCGGGCAGGGCACCGAGTTCGACGCGCTCCGCGAGTACGTGGTCGGCGACGACGTGCGCTCGATCGACTGGCGCGCGTCGGCGCGGACCCACGACGTCATGGTCCGCACCTGGCGCCCCGAGCGGGACCGGCGCGTGGTGTGCGTGCTGGACACCGGGCGCACCTCGGCGGCCCGGATCGGCGACGAGCCGCGGCTGGACGCGGCGATCGACGCGGCGCTGCTGCTGGCCGTGCTGGCCTCGAAGGCGGACGACCGGGTGGACCTGCTGGCGCTCGACACCGAGATCCGGGCCCGGGTGGAGGGTGGCGGCCACCGCACCCGGCTGCCCCGGCTGATCGCGTCGCTGGCGGCGCTGGAGCCGGCGCTCGCGGAGACCGATTTCGGCCAGATCACCGGGGACCTGCTGCGCCGGGGGCACAAGCGCGCCCTGGTGGTGATCTTCTCCGCGCTCGACGCGGCGCCCATCGTGGAGGGGCTGCTGCCGCTGTTGCCCCGGCTGACCACCCGGCACCGTGTCGTGCTGGCCAGCGTCCGGGACCCGGAGACCGAGCGGCTGGCCCGGCTGCCCGAGCGCGGCGCGTCCGCGGACGACGTGCACCTGGCGGCGGCCGCGGAGCTGGCGCTGGCCGAGCGGGGCCGGGTGCGCGCGCTGCTGGAGCAGCAGGGCGTGCTCGTGGTGGACGAGCCGCGGGAGTTCTTCGCCTCCGCGGTCTCCGACGTCTATCTGCGACTCAAAGCGGCGGGGCAGCTGTGAGCGGCGACGCCGGCGGGGCGTGAGCGGCGGCTTCAGCCGGTCGTAGACGGCGGCTGGCCGGCCGCGACGCGGGTGTAGGCCGTGGCCAGGTCGTAGTCCTTGGCCGGGCCGCCCGCGTGCCACAGCTCGGTGAACCCGTCCGGCCCGGTGATCCGGCCGGTCACGGTGTAGAGGTCGCTGCCGCACACGTGGTCGGCGCCCCACCGCTCGTCGGCCAGGTCCAGCACGTAGAACGGCCGGCCGTCGGCGAAGCGGACCTCCAGCGCCGATCCCCCGGCCGCGCGGTAGACCAGCCGGCGCGTGGCCGGGCCGACGTGGGCGCCGAACCGCAGCTCGCCCTCCTCCGCGTACGCCAAAGTGCTTGTCTCGTCACCCGGGGTGAAGGTGGCCCGGCCGGCGAACACACCGTCCTGCCCGGACCGGCGGTCGGTGATCACGCGGCGGACCGACCAGATCCCGCGCAGGAAATCAAGCGGTGTGACCTCGGCGACGGCTTCCGGATCGCGGCCTTGATAGCTTCCCCTGAGCACCGCCTACCCCTTTCGGAGGACTCATGTCGCAGGTAGCCACGCTACGCGGCCCCCGGCCCCTCGTACTCGCCGACCTCATCCCCGGCGCGCTCGCGCGCGACGTCATGCTCATCGCCGGCGGTGCCGGTTTCGTCGGCCTGCTCGCGCAGGTCGCCGTCCCCATCCCGGGCACCCCGGTGCCGATCACCGGCCAGACCCTGGGTGTGCTGCTGATCGGTGCGGCTTTCGGCTGGCGGCGCGCGGCCGCGACGATCGCGCTCTATGCGATCGTGGGCCTCGCCGGCGTCCCGTGGTTCTCGCACGGCACCAGCGGTTACACCGCGTCCTTCGGCTACATCATCGGCTTCTTCCTGGCGGCCACGGCGGCGGGCTGGCTCGCCGAGCGCGGCGCCGACCGTAAGGTGCTCAAGGCCCTGCCGGCGATGCTCGCGGCGGAGGTCATCATCTATGCGGCGGGCCTGCCGTGGCTGGCGGTCGCGGCGGGCTACTCCGTCGCCGAGACGCTGGAGAAGGGCCTGGTGCCGTTCCTGCTGGGCGACGCGGTCAAGGCGCTGCTCGCCGCGGGCCTGCTCCCGGCAGTGTGGGCGCTGATGGGCCGCCGCGGCTCCCGGTAGCCCCCCGTTCGTCCCCGCAGGGCTCGCCCGGCACGCCGCCGGACGGGCCCTGTGTGCCGTACCGCAAGATTTTTCTCGGCCCTGAGTCAAAAGGCCAAAAGACCCTTAAGGGTACGGACACCCGGCGCGCTCATCCCGTAAGCCCCATCTGCCACCTTCGCCGCACAGGTAAACGGACCAAAACCCCAAAACTCCTTGTCCGCGAAGTGCAGAAAGCACATCGCCACCTGCCTCATGTCGAATGACGCTTGCTGTCGGCGCATGGCGCCCCCACCATGAGGGGCAGGGGTCACGGGAGGTGTGTCATGGCAGTCAACTCAGGCTTAGCGGCACCGGACCACAGCGGCTGGGTCGTCTACTACGAGGGACCGGGCGTCGTCGTGACGAACCGGTGGGTGCAGAACGACGCCGGCCGGTACCCGGTGCGGCTGTTGCAGAACATCGAGGAAGTTCAGGTCCGTACGCACCAGGCGCTGGCCACCGCGGCGGTCACCAGCACCGTCGAGGTCGCCCTGGCCGTGCCCCTGGCGGTCGCCTACCACTCGGCGGGGGTGATGTGCGTCGGCCTGGTCGCGGCGGGCGGCATGGGGCTCGGCGTCCTGGTCGACGGCCGGCGCAACCCGCGCTGGATGGCGCTGCGGGCGATCTACCAGGGCGAGCGCGTCGAGCTGTTCCAGAGCCGGGACAAGAAGCAGTTCGGCCACGTCAAGCGGGCGGTGCTGCGCGCCGTCCAGTTCGACCGCGGGTTCCGGATCGGCATCGGGGATCACCGCCCCTGACCGCCGGCGGCACCGCCATCCCTCGTCCGCACCGCCTGGCGGGCGAGGGTCTCCTGTGTGGACCTCTGCTCAGCCGCGCACCATCGCCGCGCGCGCCTCGCGGATCATTTCCAGCGCGTCCTCACCGACCCGGGCCACGGTGAGCAGGTCGGTGAGGACCTCGCCGTACTCCGCCGTCGTCGCCCGGTCGAGCGTCAGATCGTCCGTGTTGGCCGCAGCCTCCACGAAGAGCACGTCGGGATCGCCGGTGCCGGCGAACTCCAGCAGCTCGAAGGTGCCGGTCAGCCCGGGGTGCCGGACCACGTCGAGGGGCGTGACCGCGATGGTGTAGCCGGTCTCCTTGCTCACCGCCAGCAGATGATCGAGCTGCCGCGCCATGACCGCGTGACCGCCGACCGGGCGCCGCAGCGTCGATTCGTCGATCACCGCCACCAGCTCCGGCGGGCGCTCACGCCCGAGCCGCTCCCGAAAAGCCTGCTGCCGGTCCATTCGCAGTTCGACGCGCGCACGCACATATTCGTCGTCCGGGTCGCGGCGGGTGGCGAGGGCGGTGATCGCCCGGGCATATTCCGGGGTCTGCAGCAGGCCCGGCACGAAGAGCACCTGCCAGACGCCGATCCGGGACGCCTCGTTCTCGTACGCTACGAACCGCTGGTAGTCGCCTCTCAGCCGGTACTTGCTGTACCACTGCCGGGTCCGCGACCGGCGCGCCAGCCCGGTGAGCTCGGCCGCCTCGTGCTCGTCGGCGTGCCCGTAGAGCGCGAGCAACGCCCGCACCTCGAGCGGCTGGACGGTGACGTCGCCCTTCTCGATGCGGCTCAGCTTGGACGGTGACCAGTCCATCCGCTTGGCCACGGCACCGGTGGGCAGGTCGCTGCCTTCCCGCAGCTCACGCAGGCGCTGGCGGAGGCGCTCCCGGGCGACGGTCGGACCGACGGGCTGCGACATGACGAACCGCCCCTCAGCCATGCCGGGTGGAGGGCGCGCGGCCGGGCCCGGTGACCGACAGGCCGCAATCTGCGATACGCAATTGGCGGCATTCCATCCGCCGAATCCTACCCGACAACCGCTTCCTTCGTATGTCCACTGCGGAAAGTGAATCCGTTCGACCGATGCTCGTCGCCCTTCCGCATCGTGATTGGCGGGGTACGGTGGGTCATCCGGCAGACACGTGACCACGTCAAGCGGCATCGATGTCCGCGGCCATTCGCCGCACCGCACCCAGGCGAGCGCGTACCGTCCTGCCCGCCGCTTCCTTGCCCTCAGGAGGGGTCATGACCGACCGCGACGACCTGCGCTGGCGCACCAGTTCACGAAGCGGCAACGGCAATTGCGTGCAGGTCGCCACCGATTCGGAACGCGTGCTGATCCGCGATTCCAAGGACCCGGACGGGCCGGTGCTCGAGGTGAGCCTCGACGCATTCCGGGACTTCGTCGCTTTCGCCAAGGAGTACGGCACCGACGCCGGATGAGGGCCGCGGTCAGAGCCCGAGCGCGAGCTTCTCGAGCCGCGCGGCGAGCTGCGGTCCGGACTCGGCCGCGGCACTGATCGTGCCGAACAGCTCGCGGTAGTTCCGGACCGTTGCCGGGTCGGTGTCGACCCGGTCGCCGTGCACCGTCTCGAAGAAGACGGCACCGCCCGCGCCCTCCTCGAAAACCTCGAAGGTGCCCGGCAGTCCCGGGTGGACCCCGGCGCCCAGCGCCGCGACGCCCAGGCTGACCGTGGGCAGCTCGGCCATCCGCGAGAGGTGCTCGATCTGCTCGCGCATCGCCTCCGCCGAGCCGGTCCGGCGCAGCAGCACGGCCTCGTCGATCACCACGGCCAGGGACGGCGGCCGGTCGCCCCGCAGCCGCGCCTCGAAGCCGGCGGCCCGGCGCATCCGGGTGGCCACCCGGTCGGCCAGCGCGGGGTCGCCCGGCCGCAGCC
>CAKUMG010000569.1 GCA_934667465.1 uncultured Actinoplanes sp.
CATGATGATCATGACGGTGGAGTTGGGCACGTCCACGCCGACCTCGATCACCGTCGTGGCCACCAGCACGTCCAGCTCCGCGGCCGCGAACCGGCGCATGACGGCGTCCTTCTCGTCGGCCGGCAGCTTCCCGTGCAGCACCCCGATCCGCAGCCCGTGCAGCGGGCCCTCCTCGAGGATCGGCGCCACCTCGAGCACCGCGAGCGGCGGCCGGCGCTCCGGCTCGTTGTCGGACGGCGGTTCCCCGTCGTCCTCGGCACCGGCCAGGTCGCCGATGCGGGGACAGACGACGTACGCCTGGTGCCCCGCGGCCACCTCCTCGCGGACCCGCTTCCAGGCCCGGGCCAGGAAGTCCGGGCGCTCCGGCGGCACCACGTGCGACGCGATCGGCGACCGGCCCCGCGGCAGCTGCGACAGCGTCGAGGTCTCCAGATCGCCGTACACGGTCATCGCGACCGTCCGCGGGATCGGCGTGGCGGTCATCACCAGCACGTGCGGCGGGGTCGCGGCCTTGGCGCGCAGCGCGTCCCGCTGCTCCACCCCGAACCGGTGCTGCTCGTCCACGACCACCAGGCCCAGGTCGTGGAAGTCCACGCCCTCGTAGAGCAGCGCATGCGTGCCGACCACGATCCCGGCGGTCCCGTCGGCCACCTTGGCGAGCGCCGCCCGGCGCCCCCGGGCCCCGAGCGACCCCGTCACCAGCGTGAGCTGCGTGCCCGCCGGGTCACCGTCGAGCTCACCGGCCCGGCCGAGCGCGCCCAGCTGGGCACCGATGCTGCGGTGGTGCTGGGTGGCGAGCACCTCGGTCGGCGCCAGCAACGCCGCCTGGCCACCGGCGTCGACCACCTGGAGCATCGCGCGTACGGCGACGAGGGTCTTGCCCGATCCCACCTCGCCCTGCAGCAGGCGGTGCATCGGATGCGCCCGGCCCAGATCCGCGGCGATCTCCTCGCCGACCCGCGCCTGCCCCTCGGTCAGCTCGTAGGGCAGCGACGCGTCGAACGCGGCCAGGATCCCGCCCTCGGCCCGCGGCCGCGCCCGCCCGGGGTCCGCCGCTGCCCGAGCCCGGCGCTGCGCGAGCGTCACCTGCACCGCGAAGGCCTCGTCCCACTTGAGCCGGTGCTTCGCGCGGTAGAGGTCCTCCTGCGACGTGGGCCGGTGGATCTCGTGCAGCGCCTTGCCGATGCCGATCAGATTGCGGTTGGCCCGCACGGTCCCCGGCAGCGGGTCCTCGGGCGCCTGGAAGTTCTCCAGCACCTTCCGTACGTGCCTGGTGATCGTCCAGGACGGCACGGCGGCCGCGGCCGGATAGACCGGGATCAGCGCGCCGGCGAACTCCTCGATCTCCTCGGCCGCCTCGTCCTGCGTCGCGTCGGCCCGCAGCAGCTGATAGGCGGGGCCGTTGAGTTGCCGCGTCCCCCGGAAGTCGGTCACCTTGCCGGCGAACAGGCCCCACCGGCCCGTCCGCAGCTCCCGCTCGCGCCACGCCTGGTTGAAGAACGTGCACGTCAGCGTCGCGCCCGACCCGTCACCGATGGTGATCTCGAGCATCGAGCCGCGGCGCTGGCGCATCGGGCGTACCGACGTGCTCTTGACCTGCGCCAGCAGCGTGACCTGCTCGCCGATCTGCAGCTCCCGCAGGTCGGTGTGCTCGCCACGCTCGTCGTAGCGGCGCGGGAAGTGGTAGATCAGGTCACCGGCCGTGTGCAGCTCCAGGTGGTCGGCGAGCGGTTTCGCCGCCTTCTCCCCCAGCACCTTGCCCAGCGGCGTGTCGACAGTCGTCGCGGTGGCCGTCGTCGTCTCCGTCATTCCACTCCAACCAGCAGGTGGTACCGGGGCTGCCCGCCCGCATAACACTGCAACTCCACGAAAGGCCACGCCTGCGCGAGGTGCCCGCCCAACACGCTCTCCAGCGACGGCGGCGCATCCGCCCCGAGCACGACCGTCACCAGCTCACCACCCCCGCCGAGCATCCGGTCGAGCAACCGCCGGCACACCTCTTCCCACTCCGCGCCGATCACGATGACCTCGCCGTCCACGAGCCCGAGCAGCTCGCCGGGGCGGCACCTGCCCGCCAGCGTCAACGCCTCGCGCGCCGCGGTGGTGACCTCGCCGTGCCGGCAGGCGCCCGCCGCCTCGGCCATCGCGATCACGTCCTCGTCGAAGCGCCGCTGCGGGTCCCGGACGGCCAGCGCCGCCAGCGCCTGCACCGGCGATCGGGTCGGCACCACCCGGACGCTGCCCCGCGCCCGGGTCGCCTCCTTCGCGGCGGCCCGGGCCACCTCCTGGGTGTTCGCGTCGTTCGGCAGCAGCACGACCTCGTCCGCGCCGGTCGCGTCCACCGCGGCGAGCATCTCGGCGATGGACGGATTGTGCCCGACGACGACCGCGCCCTCGCCCGTGAACAGCTCCGACAGCCCGTCCCCGGAGGCCACGACGACCACACCCCGCTGCCCGGCGCCCGCCTCACTGCGATCAAAATGCATGTGGCCGTACGCCTCCGCGGGCGCGCCCGTCGTCGCACCAGCGTCACTGGCTGCGGGGCCACCCGCGTGCTCGCGGGGCGCCGGGTCGTCCGCGTGCTCGTGACCGGGCGGGTGGTGCGCGTGGCCGGCGTCGGTGAGGGGAGTCACGGTGATCCGGTGGGGGCGTCCGGCCTCGATCCCCGCCTCGAGGGCGGCGCCGATGTCCCGGACGCCCACGTGGACATGGACGTTCCAGGTCGGGAGCGCGCCGTCGCCCGTACCGACGATCACCAGCGAGTCGCCGAGCCCGTCCAGCCGGCCCCGCAGCGCCGCGACCGCCTCGTCCGTGGCATCGAGCAGATACTGCACCTCGAAGCTCTCCCCGCCCGCCTCGTGCGCCTGACCGATCCCGCCGCCGGCCGTGCTGCTCGTCACCTCCAGCCACTCGATCTCGCCGCCGGCCGTGCTGCTCGTCACCTCCAGCCGCTCGGCCTCACCGTCGGCCGTGGTGCTCGTCACCTGCGGCCGCTCGGCCTCGCCGCCGGCCGTGGTGCTCGTCACCTCCGGCCGCAGGACCTCACCGCCGGCCGGGTCGTGGGGCTCCTCCGGCTGACCGATCGCGGCGGCGTGGGCCGGGTCGCGGTCGGCGGGGGTGGTCAGCGCCTCGACCAGGGCGTCGAGGAGCAGGACGAGCCCGCGGCCGCCGGCGTCGACGACCCCGGCGCGGGCCAGGACCGGGAGCTGCTGCGGCGTGCGGGCCAGCGCCTCGCGCGCCGCCAGGGCCGCCGCCCGGGCCACGGCGAGCAGGTCGTCGGACTTGATCCGGCTGGCGCCCTCCGCGGCGGCGGCGACCACGGAGAGCACGGTGCCCTCGACGGGGCGGGCGACCGCGGCGTATGCGGCGTCGCTCGCCTTGCGCAGCGCCCGGGCCAGCTCGCGGCCCCGCACGGACACCGAGGTCGCGAACGCGTCGGCCATCCCCCGCAGGATCTGGGAGACGATCACCCCGGAGTTGCCCCGGGCGCCGAGCAGCGCCCCGCGCGCCATGCGCCGCATCACCCGCTCGGGCTTGCCGCCGCCCTCGCCGTCGATGGCCTGGTGGGCGGAGGTCAGCGTGAGCACGAGGTTGGTGCCGGTGTCGCCGTCGGGGACCGGATAGACGTTGAGCTCGTCGATCTCGCGCTGGTGCGCCCGCAGCGCCGCCAGCCCAGCGCCGCACCAGCGGCGTACCGCGGCGGCGTCGAGGGTGTCCAGCACGGGAAAAGCCTACTGACGCCCACCGACATTCGCCCGGGGCCGAGCGGGCGGAAACCCGCAGGAGGAGATGTCCCAGCCCGGCGAAACCGGGCCGGAACGGACGCCGGGCAGCGGCGCCCGGGGCCGATTGGCTGTCGGGCGGCACGATCGGGTAACCTGGCCAGGTTGCCCGGGCGCACTCTGTCCCGGGGCACCCTCAGTTCGCAGCCGGCTGTCGTGTTCGTTGGTCGGCGTATCAATTCTTTGGAGTACCCCGTGGCTAGCGTGTGCGACGTCTGTGGCAAGGGACCGGGCTTCGGCCACAACGTGTCCCACTCGCACCGGCGGACCAACCGCCGCTGGAACCCGAACATCCAGTCGGTGCGCACCCCCGCCGGTGGCGGCAACACCAAGAAGCTCAAGGTCTGCACCTCGTGCATCAAGGCCGGCAAGGTCGTCCGCGCCTGACGCGCGCCGGCCGTGCCTGAGCGCACCGGTCAACCTGGCACCATCCCCGTGGCCGCCGGATCCCCGTGATCCGGCGGCTACGTGTGTTCCCACCCTTGGGCTCCGCGCTCTGTCGCCTCGCAGCCCCGCACACCGGTGCCGCACGCGCCGGCTCGCGCGCCCGGCGCACCGCACGCCGCTAGCCCGCGCCCGCGCCCGCGCCGACGAAGCCGGCTGCACCTGACGGGTGACCACACTCACGCGCAGCGGCCCACCGAGCCGGGCCACACCAGGACGGCATCTGCTCCCGGGCGCGAGCGCTTCGAGCAGTGACACCACCGGGCGCGAACCGCTCCGGGCGGCGGCCGGGACCACCCGGTGGGCGGTCCCGGCCGTCCGGGCCGAGCGTCTCGGTGAAGGGCCGGAGCGTCTCGGCGAAGGGTCAGAGCGTCTTGGCGAAGGAGAGGACCCCCTCCTCGCCCTTGTAGTAGCCGAAGTCCTCGATCCGCTCGTAGCCGCACTTCTCGTAGAGCGCGATCGCCTCGGGCTGCTTGTCCCCCGTCTCGAGGATCACCCGCTTGCGGCCGCGCTGCCGGGCCGACTCCTCGAGCGCGCTCAGCACCTGCCGCCCCACCCCGCGGCCGCGGACCTCGTCGATCGTGAACATCCGCTTGAGCTCGGCGTCCTCGCCATGGCTCCGCCAGGCCGCACAGGCC
>CAKUMG010000570.1 GCA_934667465.1 uncultured Actinoplanes sp.
TCGCCGACCCGCGGCTCGCGCCCGGCGACGCGATCGCCGTGCTGCCCGACGGATTCGTCGGCGCGCGCGTCGACGCGGGGCAGCGCGACGTGGCCGAACAGTTTCGCGGCGGTCAGCGCGCGCCCGGGCGGGGCCTTGCGCAGCACGTCGGCGAGCCGCCGGTCGAGGGCCGAGTCGGCGGGGTCGCCGAGCCGCAGCTCGATCTGGGTGCCGATGGTGGCCTGCAGCGCGATCCGCACGTCGTACCAGCGCAGCATCGACGCGACGACGTGGATGCCGTAGCCGCCGCCGCGCTGCAGCAGCGCGACGACCAGCGGCTCGTACGCCTCGAACTCGGCGGCGAGCTGGCTGTAGCCGTCGATGACGAGCACGACGTCGGCGACGGCCAGCTCGGGCAGCCTGCCGGCGGCGTGCAGCTCGCGCAGCTGCTGCGGGCTGTCGATGCCGCGGTCGCGGAAGAGCTGCTCGCGCTGGTCCAACATGGATCGGACCTCTTCGAGGGTACGCCGCACGCGCTCGCCGTCGGTGCGTCCGGCGACCCCGCCGACGTGCGGCAGCGGCGCGAGCGAGCTGAGCGCGTTGCCGGTCAGGTCGATGGCGTACACGGCGGCCTCGCGCGGGGTGTGCGTCAGCGCGAGCGAGGTGACCAGGGTCCGCAGCAGCGTGCTGCGCCCGGACTGGGGGCCGCCGATGACGGCCACGTGCCCGCCCGCGGCGGTGAGGTCGAGGGTCCAGCGGCCCTGCCACTGCCGGGCGGGGTCGTCGAGCAGACCCAGGGGTACGTGCATCGGACGCCGGCCGCCGGGCAGGTGCAGGCCGCGGCCGGCGCTCACGGTGGGGCTGCCGCACAGCTGGTCGAGGGTGACCGCGCCGGGCAGGGGCGCCAGCCAGATCTGCGGGACCGGGTCGGCTGCGTGGCTCAGCTGCCCGGCCACCAGATCGAGCAGCGCGGGCGCGCCGCTGCGTACGGGCAAGGCGGGTGAAGGGGTTTCGTCGTCCTGCCCGAGCACGTTGTAGGCCGGGTAGGGCAGCGGGCGGGGTGTCTCGTCGGTCTGCGGTTCCTCGCCGGGGCTGCGGTAGGGGCCGGAGACGTAGGCGGCCTTGAACCGGCGGTAGACGGTGGTGTCGACCTTGAGGTAGCCGTAGCCGGGCAGCGGCGGCAGGTGGTAGGCGTCCGGGGTCTCCAGGACGGTGCGGCTCTCGGCCTCGGAGAATGTGCGCAGGCCGAGCCGGTAGGACAGGTAGGTTTCCAGGCCGCGGAGTTTGCTGCCCTCGATGCGCTGGCTGGCCAGCAGCAGGTGCACGCCGATGCTGCGCCCGATCCGGCCGATGGACAGGAACAGCTCGACGAACTCCGGTTTGGCCTTGAGCAGCTCACCGAACTCGTCGATCACGACCAGCAGGTACGGCAGAGCGGGCAGCTCGGGGCGGCGGGCGCGCAGGGCCGTGTAGTCGCCGATGTTGGCGATGTTGCCGGCGTCCTTGAGGACCTGCTGGCGGCGCTGGACCTCGCCGGCGAGGCTGGTGTGGACGCGTTCGATGAGTACCTGGTCGTCCTCGAGGTTGGTGATGACCCCGGCGACATGCGGCGCTGCGGCCAGGGGTGCGAAGGTGGCGCCGCCCTTGTAGTCGATCAGGACCATCGCGAGGACGTCGGGTGGGTGGGTGGTGAGCAGGGCCAGCAGCAGCGAGCGCAGCAGTTCGCTCTTGCCGGAGCCGGTCGCGCCGACGCACAGCCCGTGCGGGCCCATGCCGAGCTGGGCGGGTTCCTTGAGGTCGAGCAGCACGGGTTCGCCGGTGTCGTCGACGCCGATGGGTACACGCAGCAGGTCACGCTCGCCGCGGGGGCGCCACTGGTCGGGCAGCGGCAGGTGCCGGGCGTCGGGCCAGCCGAGCAGCTGCGGCAGGTCACCGCCGCCGGTGGTGCCGCCGGATTCGCGTACGGACTCCCGCGAGAGCCGCAGCGGCGCCAGCATCCGGGCGATCCCGTCCACGGCCGCCGGATCGGTACGGTCCCAGGCGCCACGGGCCTCGGCGACGGCGGCCGGGCGCAGGTCCTCGACGAGCACGTCGTCGCCGTCGATCGTGAGGCGCAGCGCGACCTCGCCGGGCTCCTGCAGCCGGTTCTCCACCAGGTGCACGACGGTGACACCGAGCGCGGCCGCGGTCAGGCTGCGGTCCGGCACGGCGACGTCCTGGGCGTTCTCCCCGTACGTGTCGTGCACGAGCACGAGCCGGGGCAGCAGCGCGGCGGCGGCCTGCGCCGAGCCGCTGCGCGACAGTTCCGAGGCCACCGCGGCGTGCTCCTGCAGCTGGGCCGACAGCAGCGCCGACAGCTGCGCGGGCGTGGTGGCGACCCGGCGCGCGGCGACCGGCCCGTCGCGGTAGTCGCCGTCGAGCAGGTGCGGCAGCCACTTGGTCCACTGCCAGTCCCCGATCCGCGCGGACGGGGCGGCCAGCCCGATGCGCAGGTCGTCCGGGGCGTGCAGGGCGGCCGCCTGGATCAGCAGGGCCCGCAGCAGGGCGAGCACGGCCGGGCGGTCCCCGACGACGCTGACGTTGCCGACCCGGTCGAGCGGGACCACCAGCGGCAGCGCGGGCGCGGCGCCGAAACGCCGTACCAAGGCCTTCGCCTCGGCGAGCATGAACGGGTCCGTCGGGGTCAGCGGGCTGCCGTTGTCCTCGATCTGCAGCTCGGTGACCGGCAGGGTGCCGGTGCCGACCCGTACGGCCAGGAAGTCGGTGTCCGCGCGGCGGCGCTCCCACAGCCGGGCCGGGTCGCGCACGACGTCGAACAGCGCCTGCGGCGGCGGGTGCAGCACCCGGGCGGCCGCGGCGTCGTCGCGCTCGCCGGCCAGCAGCTCGTCGCGCAGCTCCTCCAGATAGTCCAGGTAGCGCTCGCGCTGCCGGCGGCGGGTGCGCCCGGCCCGGCCACGCTGGGTGAGCATCATCGCCAGGACACCACCGAGCGTCACGACCAGCAGCACCGCCCCGATGCCGATCATCGCGGTGCCGCGGAACAGCACCATCATGGTCAGCGACGACAGCACCCCGGCGATGGGCAGCAGCGCCTGCGCCATGTTCCCGCCGGAGTGGCCCTCGGGCAGGGTGGGCGGGGCGGCGACCTTGCGCGGCTCCGGCGGGGTCAGCGGGCGGACCGTGCGGGCCGGGCGGTGCACGATGCGGGTGCTCATCCCAGCACTGCCCGGTCCATGGTTCCCGCCGCGATCCGCAGCGCCGTGGTCCGGGTGCGCGCGGCGATGCGGCGCTGGTCGACGGCGGCGCCGAGCGCGAGATGCCTGTCGTACGGCAGGGTCAGCACGTGCGCGCCGTACCCGCCCAGCGTCTCGGCGGCCCGGCCCACGTCGACGCCGGGCTGCCTCGCCGGGCTGGTCAGCACGAGCACGGTCCGCTGCAGCAGGCCGGGGCCGTGCAGCTCGCCGAGGCGGCGCAGGGCGGCCTCCGCGCCGAGGACCCCGTCGAGGCTGGTGGTGCCCGCGACGAGCACGGCGTGCGCGTCGGCCAGCAGCATCCGGTTGGCGGGCCCGTGCAGCCCGGCGCCGAGATCGGTCACGGTGACGGCGAAATAGCGGCTCAGGAACCGGATCCGGTCGCGCAGCAGCAACGCCGCGCGGGCCTCGTCCTGGCGGCCCAGCGCGGCGGACAGCGCGCGCGGCCACTGCCACACCCCGGTCGCGGTCCGGTCGAGATAGCGGGCGATCTGGTCGAACGCGGACGGGTGCTCGATCCCGCCGTCGGCCGCGGTCCGCACCCCGGAACCGAGCGGGCCCAGCCGCAGCGGCAACGACCCGGCGTCCGGGTCCGCGTCGACGGCGAGCACCGGGTCGCGGCGCAGGCCGGCCAGGGCGGTGGTGAGCAGGGCGGCGGCGGTGCTCTTGCCGGCGCCGCCGCGCGCCGAGCAGACCACGATGCGGCGGCCGGTGGTGATCGCGCGGTTGCCGTGCTCGGCCAGGGTGGCGAGCTCCTCCAGCTCGCGGGTGGCGTCGTGGCCGATGATCGTGCGCAGCTTGTCGGCGCAGCGGCGGATCAGCGGGTCGCCGTGGATCGTGCCGTGGCGGGCCAGGGGGGCGGTGCGCTCGTCGAGGGTGGTGGCGGTGCCGGGGTGGTGCTCTTCTGGTATTTCTGCCGCTTGGGGCTGGGGGTCCGGGCTCTCTACCGGCAGGGCCTTCTCCTCGGCCGGCTTGGGGTCCATCGCGCGCAGCAGGCGGGCCTGCCAGTTGTCGTCGGTCATGGCTCAGAACACCTCGAGCAGCCGGGAGTAGACGCCGAAGACGCCGAGCACCAGCGGCAGCAGCGCCACCACCGCCGCGGACTCGGCCACGTCACCGATCCGCCGGATCCGCGCCCGTGTGTGCTCGGGCAGATCGCGTGACAGCACCACGACCGGCACGGCCAGCGCCACGACCGCGGCGGTGACCGGACCGGGCAGCGGCGCCGTCGCGGCCCACCGCCACCACAGCACGCCGAGCACGACCGACGCCGCCAGCAGCAGCGCGATCACCTCGGCCGCGAGCGGATAGACCCGGGCCCGGACCAGCAGGACCACGGCCGTCAGCACCGCCAGCGGCACCGTCCAATAGGTGGGCCGCGCCGCGAGCAGCCACCCCGCGGCGACCGCCGACCCGGCCACGGCGAGCACCGTGACGACCAGCGAACCGTGCGCCGCCGCCAGCGCCGCCCGCACGTCACGGCGCGCGACCGGCCGGTCCGCCACCCGCCGGTCGTCGAGCATCGCCAGCCCCGACCAGGACAGCGCCAGCCGCGGCAGCACGCCCGCGACCACCACCACGACGACGGCCAGCACCGCGCCGAGCCGCTCACCCGCCAGCCCCGCCGCC
>CAKUMG010000571.1 GCA_934667465.1 uncultured Actinoplanes sp.
CCTGGGCCTGCGCGACTACGTGGAGAAGAACGGCTTCCGCTCGGTGACGTTCGGGCTCTCCGGCGGCATCGACTCGGCAGTGGTGGCCGCGATCGCCGTCGACGCCATCGGCCCGGACCGCGTCGTCGGCGTCTCGATGCCCAGCGGCCACTCCTCGGGGCACTCCCGCGACGACGCGGCCGACCTGGCCAAGCGCACCGGCCTCGACTACCGCGTCGAGCCGATCCAGCCGATGGTCGACGCGTTCCTGGCCAACATGTCGCTGTCCGGCCTCGCCGTCGAGAACCTGCAGGCCCGGGTCCGGGGCGTCATCCTCATGGCCCTGTCGAACCAGGAGGGCCACCTGGTGCTGACCACCGGCAACAAGAGCGAGCTGGCGGTCGGCTATTCGACCCTGTACGGCGACTCGGTGGGCGGCTTCAACCCGCTCAAGGACGTGCCCAAGACGATGGTGTGGCGCCTGGCCAAGTGGCGCAACGCCGACGCGGAGCGCCGCGGCGGCGTCGCCCCGATCCCGGAGAACTCGATCGTCAAGCCGCCGTCGGCCGAGCTGCGGCCGGGGCAGGTCGACACCGACTCGCTGCCGGACTACGACGTGCTCGACGCGATCCTGACCGGCTACATCGACGGTGACCAGGGGCGCGGCGACCTGCTCGCGGCCGGGCACGACGAGGCGCTGGTCGACAAGGTGCTGCGGATGGTGGACATCGCCGAGTACAAGCGCCGCCAGTCGGCGCCGGGCACGAAGATCTCGATCAAGGCGTTCGGGCGGGACCGCCGCCTGCCGATCACCAACCGGTTCCGCGAGGGCGTGTGACCGGCGTGTGATCGGTGTGTGATCGGTTCCACTCGCCTCTGACCGCGCGGCGGTCCCCGGTGCGACGATCGGAGGACGTACCCGGGGACCGCGAATCGCGCGGCCTCGAGGGAGGAGAGAACCATGTCCGACGTACCGACCCTGTACGGCGGCCCGCCGGTCCGCCGCGTCCGCACCCGCGACCTGATCGCGGCGAAGGAGCGCGGCGATCGCTGGCCCATGCTCACGTCGTACGACCAGTACACGGCCGCGCTCTTCGACCGCTCCGGCATCCCGGTGCTGCTTGTCGGGGACTCGGCCGCCAACAACGTCCTCGGGCACGAGACCACGCTGCCGATCACCGTGGACGAGCTGCTGCCGCTGGTCCGGGGCGTGGTCCGGGCCACCAGCACCGCGCTGATCGTGGCGGACCTGCCCTTCGGCTCGTACGAGGAGGGGCCCGCCCAGGCGCTGCGGACTGCTGTCCGGTTCATGAAGGAGGGCGGCGCGCACGCGGTCAAGCTCGAGGGCGGGCGCCGGGTCGCGGCGCAGATCGAGGCGCTGACCGCGGCGGGGATCCCGGTCATGGCGCACATCGGGTTCACGCCGCAGCGCGAGCACGCGATCGGCGGCTACCGGGTGCAGGGGCGCGGGGACGCCGCCGAGGAGGTCGTCGATGACGCGCGGGCGGTCACCGAGGCGGGCGCGTTCGCGGTCGTGCTGGAGATGGTGACGGGCGACGTCGCCGCGCGGATCACCAAGGAGCTGCCGATCCCGACGGTGGGCATCGGGGCGGGGCCGGAGACCGACGCGCAGGTGCTGGTCTGGCAGGACATGGCCGGGCTGCGCACGGGCAAGGCGCCGCGGTTCGTGAAGCGCTACGCGGACCTGGACGCCGTGCTGGGCGACGCGGTCCAGCGGTACGCGGCGGAGGTGCGCGGCGGCGAGTTCCCGGCGGCCGAGCACACGTTCTGACCCGTTTTATCGATACACGCAGGCCGGTTTATCGATACACGCGAGCCGGTTTGTCGATACACGCAGGCCGGGGGCGGTGGCTACCGGCCTGTGCCGTCCACAAGATCGACAAGTGGCAGACTTCGTCGGCGAGGAGGTGCCCATGACCGTTCCTGCCCGCGTCGGCCTCGCCACCCTCGGCGTGTCCGACGTCGTCCGCGCGACGGAGTTCTACGAGTCGCTCGGCTGGCGGCTGTCGCCCGCGTCGGTGCCCGGGGTGGTGAGCTACTTCCACACCGGCGGCGGGCTGCTGTCCCTGCTCGCCGCGGAGGATCTGGCCGCCGATCCCGCCTTCCCCGCCTTTACCGGTGCCCGCGGCGTCATGCTGACCATCCCGGTCGGCAGCGACGCCGAGGTGGACGACGCGCTGCGGACCGCCGTGCAGGCCGGCGCGGCGCTGGCCCAGGCCGGCAAACGCGCGGGTCACGGCGGCTACCTCGGCTACTTCACCGACCCGGACGGGCACCTGTGGCAGGTCACGCATCATCCGGCGTGGCCGCTCGACCCGTCCGGGGTGCCGCGGCTCCCGTAGCGTCTGTTCGTCAGGCGGGCCGGATCCCGCGCCCGGACAGTGATCGCTTGTCAGGCGGCCCGGATCGTGCGCCCGGACAGCGATTGCGTGCCGGGCGGGCCGGATCGTGCGCCCGGACAGCGATAGTTTGTCGGGCGGGCCGGATTCTGTGCCCGGACAGCGATGGCGAGAGGTGGTCCGCCCATGAGGGCGATCGTGTTCAGCGACACCGGCGACTCCTCGGTGCTGCGGCTCGAAGAGCGCAAGGTCCCCGAGCCCGGCCCCGGCCAGATCCGGATCCGCGTGGCCCGGTCCGGCGTGAACCCGACCGACTGGAAGCGCCGCTCAGGTGCCACCGGCACGCCGGAGTTCGCGGAGGCCACCCCGAACATGGACGGCGCCGGGGTCGTCGACGCGACCGGGCCCGGTGTGTCGTCACACCGGATCGGTGACCGGGTCTGGGTGCTGCTGGCCGCGCACGGCAATCCGTACGGGACGGCGGCCGACTACGCCGTCGTCCCGGCCGCGCACGCGTTCCCGCTGCCCGGCGGCGTGTCGTTCGACGTGGGCGCGAGCCTCGGGGTCCCGGCCGTCACGGCGCACCGTGCGCTCACCGTCGCCGAGGCCGGGCCGCGGCGGCTCTCGCCCGGCGCGCTCGACGGGCGGACCGTCCTGGTCGCCGGGGGTGCGGGGGCTGTCGGGCACGCCGCGATCCAGCTCGCGCGGTGGGCCGGTGCCACGGTCGTCACCACGGTCAGCAGCCCCGCGAAGGCGGCGCTGGCCACGGCGGCCGGTGCGCAGCACGTCGTCGACTACCGGCGGGACGACGCGGCGGCGGCGATCCGGGCAGTCGCCCCGGACGGCGTGGACGTGATCGTCGAGGTCGCGGCCGCGGTCAATGCCCGGCTCGACCAGGCCGTCGCCGCGAACCACGCCACGATCGCGATCTACGCGGACAACGGCGGCAGCGAGCTGACCCTGGGCATCCGCCCGAACATGATGGTCAACGCCCGCTACCAGTTCCTGATCCTCTACTCGCTGGGCGAGCCACTGCTGCGGGCCGCGGCCGAGGACGTCGGGGCGGCGCTGCGGGACGGCGCGCTGCCTGTCGGCGAGGAGCACGGGCTGCCGCTGCACCACTACCCGCTCGAGCGCACCGCGGAGGCCCATGAGGCCGTCGAGCGCGGCGCGGTCGGCAAGGTCCTGATCGACGTTGATTAGGAGTTCTGGCGGATCGGGACGGCCGTCCCGATCCGACACGCCTGACGTTAAACCCGGACAAACTTGACGGTACGGGTCTCCGGATCGGCTTCCGCGAGCCGCACGGTGACCCGGCCGCCGAGCGGCAGCTCCCCCGCACACTTCGCCTGCACCGCGGGGTCGTCGATCGCCACGGCCCCGCCGGGCGCCCGCCCCTGCTTGGGTTCGTCCACGTCGAGCACCGCCGCGTCGAACGTCTCCCCGACCCGGTCCGCGAGCAGCACCGCCTCGGCCAGGGACACCGCGCCGCGCGCCGCCGCCGAGGCCACCCGGTCCGTGGCGGCCATCGCCTTGGGCAGCTCGGGCAGCGCGGACCGGGCCCAGCCGGGCACCTCGCGACCCTCGTGCAGGGCCAGGCAGACCTCCGTGGCGTAGCGGTCGGCGAGGCGGCGCAGGGGCGCGGTGACGTGCGCGTACGGTGCCCCGACCCCGCCGTGTCCCGGCTGCTCGGGCAGGTCGCCGTCGAACGCCGTGTAGCCCGCGCCGCGCAGCAGCTCCGCCGCCTGGTTCAGAAACGCCGCGCCGCGCGGATCGGCCGGGTCCACGGCCGCCACGACCGCGCCGACGGACGCACCCTCCGGCCACGCGACTCCCAGCGACCGGGCCGCCTCCCGCAGCCGGCCGAGGGCGTCGGGCTTCGGGCCGGGCATCGTCCGCAGCAGCCCCACCCGGCCGTCCAGCATGATCCGGGCCGCCCCCATCCCGGTCAGCAGCGAGATCTGCGCGTTGTGCCCCTCGGACTCGACGGGCGCGCGCAGCACCAGCCGCCACCCGTCGCCCTCGGGCTCGATCTCCTGCTCGGGCAGCGGCAGATCCACCGCCCCGCGCTCCGCCGCCCGCCGCGTCAGCAGCGCCCCGACCTCGGGCAGCAAGGCCACGGCCGCCGGCGCCTCCCCCGCGTCCAGGGCCTGCTGCAGCCCCGCGTAGTCGAGCTGCGCCCGGCTCCGCACCCGCGCCCGCTCCACCTGCACGCCGTCGATCTCCCCGTCGGCGCTCAGGTCGATCGTCCACAGCACCGCGGCCCGGTCCACGCCCGGCAGCAGGCTCACCGCACCCTCGCTCAGCACGGCGGGGTGCAGCGGAATGCGCCCGTCAGGCAGATAGATCGTCTGCCCGCGCTGCCACGTCTCGGCCTCGAGTGCCCCGCCGGGCCGCACGTACGACGCCACGTCCGCGATCGCGTACCGCACCCGGAACCCGCCGCCGTCCCGCCGCGACAGGTGCATCGCCTGATCGAGATCCCGCGACCCGACCGGGTCCACGGTCACCA
>CAKUMG010000572.1 GCA_934667465.1 uncultured Actinoplanes sp.
CGAGGGCGCCCGCCGGTTCGGCGCGACGCTGATCGCGCTCGACGGCGACCGGATCGCGACCGGCAAGGACTTCGAGCCCACCA
Organism: uncultured Actinoplanes sp.; assembly: GCA_934667465.1. Lineage (GTDB taxonomy): Bacteria > Actinomycetota > Actinomycetes > Mycobacteriales > Micromonosporaceae > Actinoplanes. Next base: position 84 of record CAKUMG010000572.1, read on the forward strand.
CGGGCAAGGTCAAGCCCGGCGCCGGCGTGGTGCGGAGGTGGGTCAGACGCGGAAGCGTTCCGCGACGTTGCGCAGTTCGGTGGCCACCCGGTTGAGCTGGTTCACCGCGTCGTCCGCCTCGACCAGGGTGCTGCTGGTGGCCTCGGCCGACTGGGCGACGCCGTTGATGTTGGCGGCGATGGTGGAGCTGCTGCCCGCGGCCTCGCCGATGCTCCGGCTCATCTCGGCGGTGGTGGCGGTCTGTTCCTCGACGGCGGAGGCGATGGTGACCTGGTAGTCGTTGATGCGCTGGATGATCTGGGAGATCTCGCCGATGGCCTCGACGGCGCTGGACGTGTCGGCCTGGATGGTCTCGACGCGGCGGGAGATGTCCTCGGTCGCCTTCGCGGTCTCCTGGGCCAGGTCCTTGACCTCGCTGGCGACGACGGCGAAGCCCTTGCCTGCCTCGCCCGCGCGGGCCGCCTCGATGGTGGCGTTGAGGGCGAGCAGGTTGGTCTGCTCGGCGATCGCGGTGATCACCTTGACCACGTCGCCGATCTCGGCGGACGAGGTGCCCAGCTTGGCGACGGTCTCGTTGGTGGTCTGGGCGACGCCGACGGCGCTCGAGGCGACCTGGGCGGCGTCGTTGGCGTTCTGGGCGATCTCGCGGATCGAGGCGCCCATCTGGTCGCTGCCCGCGGCGACGGACTGGACCGAGCCGGAGACGTCGCCGGCGGCCGCGGCCACCAGGCCGGCCTGGGCGGCCGCCTCGCGGGCGCTCTCGCCGATCCTGGCGGTGACGCCGGTGAGCTGGCGGGTGTTGGTGCCGAGGTCCTGCGCACCGCTGGTCAGCTGGGCGACCGTGCCGCGCAGGCCTTCGCGGGCCCGGTTGACCTCGACGGCCATCCGGCCGAGCTCGTCGCGGGAGCGGACCTCGGCCGCCACGGTCAGGTCGCTCTCGGCGACCGCGGCCAGGGCGGTGGCGGTCGCGGCGAGCTGACGTTTGATGACCGCGAGGACGAAGAGGGTCAGCGCGGCAGCGAGCAGCATGCCGGCGACCAGCGCCACGATGATGAACGTGCGCGACGACGACGAGGAGTCGGCGGCCGCCGCGGCGAGGGTGTCCGCCGCCTTGTCCTCGGCGGCCTGCAGGTCGGCGACGGCGGTGTTCGTGGCCTGCTCGGCGTTCGTCAGCTCGGTGAGCCGCTGGGCCTCGGGCGGCAGGGCGAACCCGGCCGGCGGCTGCTCGCCGAAGAGGAGCACGTTTCGCAGCACCTGGTACTTCTCGACGGACTCGGCAAACGTGTTCAGGGTCGCCAGCCGGGACGGGTCCTCCGCAGCGATCGACCGGTACGCGGTGACGGCGGCGTCGACCTTGCCGTCCGCGGCCGTGGTGGCGGTGCGGCCTTCGGCCTTGCCCGCCGCGTCCGCGCCCAGCTGGAACAGCAGCATGCCGCGGAACATGTCCGAGAGGCCGCCGCGGATCTCCGCGACCTGTTGCAGGCTGTCGACGTGGTCGTTCTTCATGGTCCGCAGGTCGTCGCTGAGCGCGTCGAGCCTGGTCAGGGCGAGAAGACCGACGATCAGGGCGACGACGCCCATCGCGACCGCCGCCATGGCGGTCTTGACGGTCAGGCTGCGGTCGGCGAGCCAGCCGGCAGCGGGACTGCGCCGGACGGTGACCTGCACGGAGTCGTTCTTGGGCACGGTGCCTCCACTTGACGGTACGCCCCGATCATCGCGTCCGTACCGGTCGAGCTGAGGCAAAACGCGAAAGACCGTGCGCGCCTCGGATGATCAGCGGAGTGTCAACTCGACCACCTCGGCGTCGCCGGTGCGCCACCCGTCGATCACGAGCGCCACATAGCGGGTCTCCGCCCCGGCGGCGGGCAGCGGGGCATAGGTGCGGCCGTCGGGAGAGACCTCGATCCGGTACGCCCGCCGCGTGCCCCTCGACCACGTCACGGCGGCCCCCCGGACGCGGTTCCGCCGCCCCAGGTCGACCACCATGCGCCCGCTCGCCCCGGGCCGCCACGTCGTGTCCGGGTCGCCGTCGACCGCCCGGTCCGGCGACGTCGTCCCGGCCGGCAGCGGCGACGTCGGGAACGTCGTCCGGCCGCGCGCCAGATCGGGGGTGGGCGTCAGCGGTACGCCCGTGGCGGTGACCGTGCGTGACTGCCCGGCCGGGACGCGCACTTTTTGCGACCACTTTCCGGCGCGGAGCGTCACCACGACGCGGTGGGCGTCGGGCGCCCGCACCGTCACCGTGCGCGAGTCGGCGACAGTGAAGACGGTGCCCTCGGGCGCTGCGCCCTCGACGTCGAAGCGGGGCGGTTCCACCCGGGCCCGGCCGCCCTGCAGGGAGATCCACCACGTGCTGCCGGCCGTGGTCACGACCTGGTCACCCACGTAGAGCCGGGCGGCCGACGGGAGCGTCACCGGCGCCTCGCGGACCGGGTCGGGGGTGAGGTTGAAGACGCTGAGGTAGCCGTCGGCGTCGCTGACCACGAGCCCCGGGGCGGTCGGCATCGGGCGGCCGGCCGCGCGGGCCAGGTCGACGCCGGCCGGGTAGCCCTCGACCAGCGGTGCGACGGCGGTGACCCCGGTGCCCGTGACGGTGACGGCACCCGTGCCGCCGTGGGCCACGACGCCGGCCCGCCCGTCGATGTCCACCCAGCGGGAGGCCTGCCGGGTCGCCGGGACGGACACCACGTCGTTCCAGGTCGCGGCGTCCAGCGAGGTCTGGATCACGAACTCGCGCCCGTACGCGGCCTCCCACACCAGCCGCACCCCGGCCACCCTGACCGGCGAGCCGAGATCGACAGCCAGCCAGCTGTCCGGGCGGCCGCGCTCCTCGGTCGCCACCGCCCACCGGCTCTCCGGGTTGCCGTCGGTGGCGTTGCGCGCCGGGTACCACACGTTCTCGGAGGAGGCGACCGGCATCGCGCCCACGGCCAGGTCGGCGCCGTCCTCGTCGAGCACGCTCAACGTGTGGATCGAGTAGCCGAACTCGGTGGCGGGCCGGCGGCCGAGCATCCGGACGTAGCGGGCCTCGTGGGCGGGGAACGGCAGGTCGCCGGTGAGCTCGTCGGGCAGCTCCGCGCGCCCTCCGCCGTACGAGAAGACGCGTTTGCCGGTGAGCCCGGGCATGCCCGGCATGGCGTGGTTGAACAGCGTGAGGGTGCCCTCGCCGGGCAGGCCGGTGCTCGCGTAGACGACGGCACCGGTGGGCAGCGTCGCGAAGCCCGCGTAACCCTCGGCGGTCGCCAGCACGGTCGCAGTCGCGTCGACACCATCGCGGATCTGCCGCCAGGCGCGGCTCCAGCTGCCGGTCGGCTCGGTGCCCGGCGGGAGGAAGGCGGGCACCCGCGCGTCGACCAGCCAGTTGTCGTGGCCCGGCTGCCAGACGAAGCGGGCGAAGCCCTCCTTGGTCGCGGCAGCCGCGAAGGCCGCCTCGGACTGCTGCACGGTCAGACCGACCAGGGGGCCGAAGTCGCGCGTGCCCCGTGCCGCGGCGAAGAACTGCTCGCGCGACACCGGGCTGACCGGCGCCTCGCGGTACTGGTGGAGCAGGTAGGCGATGGCCAGCTCGGCCCGGGCCTCCGGCTCGTGCGTCTCCTCGGCGCCGAACTTGGCCAGCCGGGACTCCGGGGCGTGGCGCACATAGGGCACCAGGCGCTCGGCCAGGTCGGCCTCGGCGCGCGCGGCGTCGCGGTCGCCACCGACCTGGGCGAGGAAGGCGAGGGGGAGCACTGCCCGCCCGTACAGGTGGTAGTGCTCGGTGACCATCGGCATGATGGGCTCGCCGGCGTCGCTGGCGAGCAGCCGCAGGGTGCGCCAGAGCGGGACGCCGTTGGGCTGCCGGGTGAGCACCTCCGGCAGCGGCCGGCCGGCGGCCAGGAAGTGCACCGCGGCGCGGCCTGCGGTTCGCCAGAGCTCCGCCTGATGGTACGGGTCGACGGCGCCGCCGTGCTCGACCACGAACCCACCGTGCACGGTCTGCGCGGTGACCAGCCGGTCGATCCGCTGCCCGTCGACCGTGGCCGAGTTGGCCCGGTCGGCGGCGGGCAGCCCGCCCGCGTTGGCCGCCAGCCGGACGAAGCTCTTACGCCACTCCGTCGCGGGATAGCTCTCCCCCGCCCAGGCCAGGCCCGGTGCGAGCGCCTGCGCCCGCAGGCCCAGCTCCTGCAGCTTGCTGTCGTCGCGGAACCCGCCCCGGATCGTGCCGCTCAGCGCAGCGAGGTCGTGCGCGTAGGCGGCCTGCCCGGTCGCGATGGCCTGCACGGCGGTGCGGGTGCGCTCGTCGAGGTCGTCCCAGAGCAGCCGGGCGGCGAGCACGAAGTGCAGCTCGAACGTCGAGTCGCGCAGGAGCTGCCGGCCCCAGCCGTCGCCGCCGGCGAACCGGTTCGTCGCGGCGTAGTAGCGGATGGTGGCGAGCGTGTGCGCCCGCAGGATCGTCTTCTCGACCCCGGCCGCCACCGCGTCGTACTCGTCGAGGCCGAGCACGACCGCGTTGCCCAGCACCGCGGCGAAGCGGAAGTCCGCGAAGCGGTACGCCCTGATCGCGGGATCCCACTGCTCCTCGACCCACTTGGTCTGGAGCAGCAACGCCTCCCGGTAGGCCGCCGCCACGGGCCCGGTCGGCCGGCCCGCGGCACGGGCCGCGGACAGCGGCAGAGCAGCGAAAACGCCGCTCAGCCCGGCGAGCGTGAGCACCTGTCGGCGCGACATCGGCAGCAAAGGGACCTCCCAGGCAGATCAGGATGCCTGGAACAGCTTTCACT
>CAKUMG010000573.1 GCA_934667465.1 uncultured Actinoplanes sp.
GCTGATCGTCATCACGCACGACCTGGGCGTCGTGGCGGAGCTCGCCGACGACGTGCTGGTCATGTACGGCGGCAAGTGCATCGAGTACGCGAGCGCGCAGACGATCTTCGAGCGCCCCGAGCACCCGTACACCTGGGGTCTGCTCGGCTCGATGCCGCGGATCGACCGGCCGCAGATGGAACGGCTGGTGCCGATCCCGGGCCTGCCCCCGTCGCTGATCAACCAGCCGACCGGCTGCTCCTTCAACCCGCGCTGCGCCTACGCCCAGGACGTGTGCCGGCAGGACCCGCCGCCACCGCCGTACATCGTCGCGCCGGGCCGGACCGCCCGCTGCCACTTCTGGAGGGACGTGGTCGGGGAATGACCGCCTGCACCGAACTCCTCTCCGCGGTGGCGACGAACGGCCGTGACGGTGAGGGCCAGAAGGGCATTCCGAGGAAGGGCACGGCATGAGCGACCGCAATGAGGTGGTGCTGGAGACCAAGAACCTGGTCAAGCACTTCCCGATCACGCAGGGCATCGTCTTCAAGACCAAGGTCGGTGCCGTCCAGGCCGTCGACGGGGTGGACCTCACCCTGCGCCGCGGCGAGACGCTGGGCGTGGTGGGCGAGTCCGGCTGTGGCAAGTCGACCCTTGCCAAGCTGCTCGTCGGCCTGGAGAAGCCCACCTCGGGCTCGATCAACGTCCGCGGCCAGGACATGACGAAGCTCAAGGGCGGCGCCCTGCGCAAGGCGCGCCGCAACATCCAGATGGTGCTCCAGGACCCGTACACGTCGCTCAACCCGCGCATGACGGTCGGCGACATCATCGGCGAGCCCTTCGAGATCCACCCCGACGTCACCCCGCGCAAGGGGCGCACGAAGGCGGTCCAGGACCTCCTCGACACGGTCGGCCTCAACCCCGACCACGTCAACCGCTACCCGCACCAGTTCTCCGGCGGTCAGCGCCAGCGCATCGGCATCGCCCGCGCGCTCGCGCTCAAGCCGGAGATCATCGTCTGCGACGAGCCGGTCTCCGCGCTCGACGTGTCCATCCAGGCGCAGGTCATCAACCTGCTGGAGGGGCTGCAGGACGAGTTCGGCCTCTCGTACATCTTCATCGCGCACGACCTGTCGGTGGTCCGCCACATCTCCGACCGGGTCTCCGTCATGTACCTCGGGCGGGTCGTCGAGACCGGCGACAACGAGGAGATCTACGAGAACCCGACGCACCCGTACACGCAGGCGCTGCTCTCCGCGGTGCCGGTGCCGGACCCGCGGCTGCGCGGTCACCGGGACCAGATCGTGCTCGAGGGCGATGTGCCGTCGCCGGCCAACCCGCCGTCGGGTTGCCGCTTCCGCACCCGCTGCTGGAAGGCGCAGTCGATCTGCGCCGAGCAGGACCCGGTGCTGAGCATCCGCGAGCGGTCGCCGCACGCGAGTGCGTGCCACTTCGCCGAGCCGCGCGACGTGGTGCACGCGCACTGATTTCACCATGCGAAGGGGGTCCGTCCGGCTGGGCGGGCCCCTCGCGCTTTTTACAAGATTGACTCGGGTCCGTCGTGGTCCGGACCGTCGCTCCCGCCAGAGACCGGGCACGGACGACCAGGCGCCTGGCGGCGCCAGAACGGTCGTCCGCACCCTGCCAGGTGCGTGAGTGGTTCAGAGCGGCCCGCGGCCGGCCCGGAGCAGCAGCAGCGCGACCTGGGTGCCGTCGGGGCCGAGCGCCTCCCGGAAGCGCTCCACGATCTCCCGCTCGCGCGACAGCACGAGCCGGGTGCCGCCGGAGGCCATGCGGGTGCGGCCGACCTCCTGGGAGAGGCGGGACCGTTCCTGCCACATGTCGATGATGGCCTGGTCGATCTCGTCGATGCGCTCGCGGATCGCGGTGATCTCCTCGGCGGCGAGCGGCTCGAACGTGCCGGTGTCCTGGCGCGGGGCGGCCTCGGCGGCGGAGGGCTCGTGGATCAGGTCTGCGGTCATGTCGTGCTCCTCGGGTGCTGGTTCCCCGGTCGGACCGGCCCGGGCAGCATCAAGCCCCGGGCTCGCGAGCCCGGGGCTTGATGGTGGCCTGTCGTTCAGACGCTTCCCATGGTCGCCGGACTCCCGGTGCCATAGGCAAAAAATCGCGTCTGCTGGATCACGCTGCGAGTATGCCCCCGGTCCGGGCCGCCCCGCAAGGAAACGGCCGAACCGTGGGACGCATCCACCCTCGCGCGCGTACGGGATTGTCGGACCCCGGGCATAGACTTGCCGCGCGATGAGAGCTCTTCCGGAAAACACCCAGCCCCTGTTCGCCGTCCCCGCCGTCCAGGCGCAGGAGACGCGGCGGCCGGCGCCCCGGCGCACCGACCCCGAGGCCCTGCTGACCGGCCTCAACCGGCCGCAGAGCGACGCCGTGACGCAAGCCGGCTCGCCGCTGCTCAACGTGGCGGGCGCGGGCTCCGGCAAGACCCGGGTGCTGACCCACCGGATCGCCTATCTGCTCGCCGCGCGCGACGTGCACCCCGGCGAGATCATCGCGATCACGTTCACCAACAAGGCCGCGCAGGAGATGAAGGAGCGCGTCGCCGCGCTCGTCGGCCCGCGCGCCCGGCTGATGTGGGTGTCCACCTTCCACTCGGCGTGTGTCCGGATCCTGCGCGCCGAGCACGAGCACGCCGGCCTCAAGAGCACGTTCTCGATCTACGACGCCGACGACTCGCGCCGGCTCATGGCGATGGTCGCCCGCGAGCTCGACCTCGACCCCAAGCGATACACGGCCCGCGGTCTCGCCGCCCAGGTGTCCAACCTCAAGAACGAGCTGGTCGACCCCGCCGACTACAAGGAGCGGGCCAAGGGCCCCAACGAGCGCGCGATCGCCGAGGCCTACGAGCTCTACCAGCGCCGCCTGCTCGAGGCGCACGCGCTCGACTTCGACGACATCATCATGGCGACGGTGCACCTGTTCCAGTCGCACCCGCATGTCGCCGAGGCCTACCGGCGCCGCTTCCGCCACGTGCTCGTCGACGAATACCAGGACACCAACCACGCGCAATACACCCTGGTCCGCGAGCTGGTCGGCACCGACCCCGCGGCCGAGGTCACCCCGGCCGAGCTCTGCGTGGTCGGCGACGCCGACCAGTCGATCTATGCCTTCCGCGGCGCGACCATCCGCAACATCCTCGAGTTCGAGCGCGACTATCCCGACGCCCGCACGATCCTGCTCGAGCAGAACTACCGCTCCACCCAGACGATCCTCACGGCGGCCAACGCGGTGATCGACCGCAACACCTCCCGCAAGCCCAAGCGGCTCTGGAGCGACCAGGGCGCCGGCGAGCAGATCGTCGGCTACGTCGCCGACACCGAGCACGCCGAGGCCGACTGGGTGGCCCGCGAGATCGACCGGCTCGCCGACAACCACGAGGTCCGCCCCGGCGACGTCGCCGTCTTCTACCGCACCAACGCGCAGTCCCGCGTCTTCGAAGAGGTGTTCATCCGCGTCGGCCTGCCCTACAAGGTCGTCGGCGGCGTCCGCTTCTACGAGCGCAAGGAGGTCCGCGACGCGCTGGGCTACCTGCGCGCCGTGGTCAACGACGACGACACGGTGAGCATCCGCCGCGTGCTCAACACCCCCAAGCGCGGCATCGGGGACCGGGCCGAGGCCTGCCTCGAGGCGCTCGCCACCCGCGACCGGGTCTCCTTCGGCCAGGCGCTGCGCCGCGCCAAGGACGCCCCGGGCATCTCCACCCGCGCGGTCAACAGCATCAACGAGTTCGCCCAGCTCCTCGACGACCTCCGCGAGCTCTCCCGCACCGCCCCGCCCGAGGAGGTGCTGGAGGCGGTGCTCCAGCGCTCCGGCCTGCTGTCCGAGCTGGAGGAGAGCCTCGACCCGCAGGACCAGGGCCGCGTCGAGAACCTCCGCGAGCTGGTCAGCGTCGCCCGCGAATACACCGAGCGCGTCGAGGCGCAGGCCCCCGACGCCGACGCCGAGGAGGGGGCCGGTGAGCCTCCGGCGGCCACCCTCGCCGGTTTCCTCGAGCAGGTCGCGCTCGTCGCCGACGCCGACCAGATCCCCAGCGACGACCCCGACCACCAGGGCGTCGTCACGCTGATGACGCTGCACACCGCGAAGGGCCTCGAGTTCCCGGTCGTCTTCCTGACCGGCCTGGAGGACGGTGTCTTCCCGCACATGCGCGCCCTCGGCGACAACACCGAGCTGGAGGAGGAGCGCCGCCTGGCCTATGTGGGCATCACCCGCGCCCGCCAGCGCCTCTATCTCTCGCGCGCGGTCACCCGCTCGGCCTGGGGTCAGCCGCAATACAACCCGCCGTCCCGCTTCACCGACGAGCTGCCCACCGAGCTGATCCGCTGGGACCGCAAGGCCGGCTCCTACACGTCCTGGTCCGGCAGCAACGGCGGCGTCGGCGGCCGGGGCGGCGACCGCGACCACGGCCGTGGCGGCGGCTTCTCCGGCGGCACCCCCAAGGCCCAGCGCCTCGCCGAGCGCCTCGGCGTCGACGCGAGCAAGCTGACCACAGCCAGCGAGATGCGCCAGGCCCCCAAGGTCGCCGCGGGCGACCGCGTCAACCACCAGCGCTACGGCCTCGGCCGCGTCGTCACCGTCGAGGGGCAGGGCCCGGGCGCCCGCGCCCAGATCGACTTCGGCGACCAGGTCATGTGGCTCGTCCTCCGCCACGCCCCGATCGAGAAGATCTGACGCCATCGTCCCGGGCTCGGCCAGCCACCGCGCCACCGGTCGCCGGGGTAGCCGGCGGCTATCCGACGCGCCGGCTACGGGTCCGGCTCGGTGACCGTTGCGCCGCGCGTCGTCGGGGCGGCGGTGCACCGGCGCGCCGCACAGCATCGGGCTGACGGTTCATCGGAGG
>CAKUMG010000574.1 GCA_934667465.1 uncultured Actinoplanes sp.
GATCAGGGAACCCGCGGTGATCGCGGCGGTCGGGACGCGCATGCGACGACCGTACACCCGCCCGCCCGGCGTCCCGGTCGCGCGCGGCCACCCCGGCCCGGGCGCAGGTGAGGGCAGGCGCCACGTACGGCGTACCGCAGCGTCTCTGGCATCCTGGAGAGCAAGCGGATCACGGTTCCGCACCCGACCGCCCGGAGGAATGCAGCGTAGTGGCCGACACCGACAGCAAACCGCGGCAGCGGGCCGACGCGCGGCGCAACCAGGAGGCGCTGCTCGACGCGGCTGCCGCCGCCTTCGTGGAGTCGGGCGTGCACGTGGCCGTCCGCGACATCGCCGGGCGCGCGGGGGTCGGCGTCGGCACGATCTACCGGCACTTCCCGACCCGGGCCGACCTGATCGTGGCCGTGTTCCGGCACCAGATCGAGGCGTGCGCCGAGGCGGGGCCGACGCTGCTGGCGCGCGGCGAGTCCCCGTACGCGGCCTTGGTGCAGTGGATCGATCTGTTCGTCGACTTCCTGGTGACCAAGCACGGGCTGGCCGAGGCGCTGCAGTCCGACGACGCCGCGTTCCAGGCGCTGCACGCCCAGTTCCTCGACCGGCTCCTGCCCGTGGCCGCCGACCTGCTGGCGGCGGCCGTGGCGGCGGGCGAGATCCGCGCGGACGTCGGGGCGCTCGAGCTCATGCGCGGCGTCGGCAACCTCTGCATCGGCGGTGAGGACGACCGCTACAACCCGCGCCGCCTGGTCGCCGTTCTCCTGTCCGGCCTGCGGGAACACTGACCCGTCCACAGGGTGCGACCCGGTCCGCGCGGAGGTCACTAAACTCGCGGGGTGACTTCCGCGCCCTCCCTCACCGGTCCCGCGTACGACGTGCTGCAGCGCGTCTTCGGCTACTCCGAGTTCCGGGGTTCCCAGCGGGAGATCATCGAGCATGTCGCGGACGGCGGCGACGCCCTCGTGCTGATGCCCACCGGCGGCGGCAAGTCGCTGTGCTACCAGATCCCGGCGCTGGTGCGGCCCGGCACCGGCATCGTGATCTCGCCGCTGATCGCGCTCATGCAGGACCAGGTCGACGCGCTGCGGCAGCTGGGCGTCAAGGCCGGCTTCCTCAACTCGACGCAGGACGCCGACGAGCGGCGACTGACCGAGCAGCTGTACGTGGCGGGCGAGCTCGACCTGCTCTACATCGCGCCCGAGCGCCTGGGCGTCGAGAGCACCCAGCGGCTGCTCGACCGCGGCAAGATCGCGCTCTTCGCGATCGACGAGGCGCACTGCGTGTCGCAGTGGGGGCAGGACTTCCGCCCCGACTATCTCAACCTGTCGATGCTGCACGAGCGCTGGCCCGACGTGCCCCGCATCGCGCTGACCGCCACCGCGACCAGCGCCACCCGCGAGGAGATCGCCACCCGGCTCGACCTGGGCGGCGCCCGGCACTTCACCGCGAGCTTCGACCGCCCCAACATCCAGTACCGGATCGTCGGCAAGCAGGAACCCAAGCGCCAGCTGCTCGACTTCCTGCGCGCCGAGCACGCGGGCGACGCGGGCATCGTCTACTGCCTGTCCCGCGCCTCGGTCGAGAAGATCGCCGACTTCCTGGTGCAGAACGGCATCCCCGCGCTGCCCTACCACGCGGGTCTCGACGCCGGCACCCGCGCGCGCAACCAGAGCCGCTTCCTGCGCGAGGAGGGCCTGGTGATGGTCGCCACGATCGCGTTCGGCATGGGCATCGACAAGCCCGACGTCCGGTTCGTGGCCCACCTCGACCTGCCCAAGTCGGTCGAGGGCTACTACCAGGAGACGGGCCGCGCCGGGCGCGACGGGCAGCCCTCGACGGCCTGGCTCGCCTACGGGCTGCAGGACGTCGTCCAGCAGCGCAAGATGATCGAGACGTCCGAGGGTGACTTCGCCCACCGCCGCAACCTGGCCGCCCACCTCGACGCGATGCTCGCCCTCTGCGAGACGGTCCAGTGCCGCCGCGCGCAGCTCCTCGCGTACTTCGGCCAGAGTGCCGAGCCCAAGTGCGGCAACTGCGACACGTGCCTCACCCCGCCGGAGTCGTGGGACGGCACGGTGGCGGCGCAGAAGCTGCTCTCGACCGTGCTGCGGCTGCAACGCGAGCGCGGCCAGAAGTTCGGCGCCGGCCAGTCCATCGACATCCTGCTCGGCAAGACCACCGACAAGGTCACCCAGTTCCGCCACCACGAGCTGTCGGTCTTCGGCATCGGCGAGGACCTGCGCGAGCAGGAGTGGCGCGGCGTCGTCCGGCAGCTGCTCGCCCAAGGGCTGCTGGCCGTCGAGGGGGAATACGGCGTGCTCGTCCTGACCGACGCGAGCACCAGCGTGCTGCGCCGCGAGCGCGAGGTCATGATGCGCCGCGAGCCGGAACGCACCCGTGCCCCCAAGGCCCGCCGCGCGAGCTCCGGGGCCGCCGCCGCCCAGGCCACGCCCCTCGAACCGGAGGCCGCCGCGGTGTTCGAGCGGCTCCGCACGTGGCGCGGCACCGCGGCGAAGGAGACGGGCGTCCCCGCGTACGTCATCTTCCACGACGCGACGCTGCGCCAGATCGCCCAGGCCAGGCCGGGCTCCCTCGCAGAGCTCGCCACGATCAACGGGGTCGGGGAGAGCAAGCTGGCCCGCTACGGCCAGCAGGTCCTCGACACCCTCGCCGAGGGCTGACCCCGCCGGGTGGCAGTCGTTCCCGACGGCGCCCCCGGCGCTCGACCGCGGCGCCGGCGCGCCCGGGGGAGTGGAGGTGTGTGCCGCCGGGGCCGGGTGCCCCGTCGGCGGGGTTCAGTCGAAGTTGAGTTCGCCGGAGCGGGTGCGCGTGAGCTCGAAGAAGTCCGGGTAGCTCGCCAGCGCCACGGCGCCGTCGAACACGCGGAGGGCGTCCTCACCCTTGGGGATGCTGTTGAGGACCGGGCCGAAGAACGCGACGCCGTCGATGTGGATCGTCGGGGTGCCGACGTCGGGGCCGACCTTGTCCATGCCCTCGTGGTGGCTCTTGCGCAGGGCGGCGTCCCACTCGTCGCTCTCCGCGGCGGCGGCCAGCGAGGCGGGCAGGCCGACCTCCTCGAGGACCTCCGCGATGACGGCCTCGCGGTTGTCGCGCCGGCCCTGATTGTGCAGGCGGGTGCCGAACGCCGTGTAGAGCGGCAGCAGCACACCGTCGCCGTGCTGCTGCCAGGCGGCGGTGATGACGCGGACCGTGCCGAGGGACTTGTTGACGGACTCGCGGTACTCCTCGGGCAGATCGCGGCCCTCGTTGAGCACGTACAGGCTCATGATGTGCCAGCGCAGGTCGATCTCGCGCTGCTTCTCCACCTCGAGCATCCAGCGGGACGTGATCCAGGCGAACGGGCAGGCCGGATCGAAGTAAAAGTCGACGACAGTCATGCCCCCGACACTATGCCGCCGCCTGACGGGTGCGCTCCGGGAAAACACCGACACCTTCGTGACGTACGCGACGCCGGCCTCGCACCATGGGAATCCCTCGATGGACGGTGGCGGGCGCGGTCGCATTGCTGACGACCGCGCCCGCGTGTCGGAGTCCGGGGCTCAGAGGCCGGGGATGTCGAGGGTGTGCGAGGTGTGCGTCGCCTTCGTCGCCAGGTAGCGCAGGTTGGCGGGGGAGAGGTGCACCCCGGTCGGGATGCGCTCCTTCACCTCGACGCCGTAGGCCTGCAGCTGCGCCGCCTTGTCCGGGTTGTTGCTGAGCAGCCGTACGCGTTCCGCCCCCAGCGCCAGCAGCATCTGCGCCGCGGCGGCGTAGTCGCGCTCGTCCTCACCCCGCCCGAGCGCCACGTTGGCCTCGTAGGTGTCCAGGCCCGCCTCCTGCAGCGCGTAGGCGTCCAGTTTCGCGTAGAGGCCGATGCCGCGCCCCTCCTGCCGCAGGTAGAGCAGCAAGCCGCCGACCCGGGCGATGCGCTCCACCGCCTCGCGCAGCTGCGGGCCGCAGTCGCAGCGCTGGCTGCCGAACACGTCGCCGGTGAGGCACTCGCTGTGCGGGCGGACCAGCGGCGCGCCCTCGGCAATCGCCTGCTCCCAGTCGCCGAGGCCCAGGGCGAGGTGTTCCCGCCCGTCCGCGAGCCCGTCGAACGTGAGCACGCGGGCCGTGGTCGCATAGCCGTCGGCGAAGCGCAGCGGCACCGTCACCCGGGTCCGGACCGTCGCCGCGCCGATCACCCTGCCGTCCACCGTCTCGGACATGAACTCCCCATGGTCGATGATCGTAGTATCCCCGTTCTCCCGCACGGCCGGGTCAGCCCGCGAACCGGGTGGACAGCGCGTAGCGCAGCAGCACGACGTCGCCGATCTGCCGGACCTCGGCCAGCTCGGCGCGGCGGCCCGGCCCCCACGGGAACCGGCCGTCGCCCACGAACCGGGGCGCCGCCGAGTCGCCCACGAAGAACGGCGCGACGACCAGCTGCAGCTCGTCGGCGAGGCCCGCGGTGAGGAACTGGGTGTGCATCCGACCGCCGCCCTCGACCATCAGCCGGCGCACGCCGCGGCCGGCCAGGTCGGCGGTGACCCGGGCGAGGTCGACCGGACGGTCCCGGTGCGCCCCCGCGATCGCCGCCACCGCCCGGCGAGGATCGAGCGGTACGCCCGCCGCGCGCGCGAAGTCGTTGCCGGTGCCCGCCGGCACGACCCCGAACCGGACACCGCTGCCCGCGACGCCCTGCAGCGCCCGGTGCACCGTGCCGTCCCCGCCCACCGCGACGACGGCTGCCACCCCGTCCGCGACGGCGCGGCGGCAGAGCAGCTCGGCCTCGGCACCGCTGCCGGCGGTCAGCAGCCGCACGGACCGCCCGGCGCCCGCCAGCGCGTCCAGGAACTCCGGAAGC
>CAKUMG010000575.1 GCA_934667465.1 uncultured Actinoplanes sp.
CCGCTGCCCAGGGCGGGCCGCGCCAGGTCGAACGTGAGCAGGCTCAGCAGCGAGCCCGCCGAGAACTCCGGCGGCCGGGTGACCTTGCCGCACTCGGCCTGCCCTTTGTCCGTGGTGCCGTTCGTGGTGACGGACCAGGAGGGCAGCCACGCGTCGAGCGGGGCGTCGTCGATGGCCCCGCGGTTGTCCTCGAGCTGGCCCGAGGGCTCGGTGGCCTTCATCGGGAACGCGATGTCCGGGGCCGACCGCAGGACGACCCGGACCGTGCCGGCCGTCATGCGCGCGTCCACCAGCCGGCCGTCGCCCTCCCACCGGCTGACCACCGTGGGCGCGCCGCCGAGCCCGACCAGGATCGCCTGGGTGCGTTCCCCGGACACGAGCACCAGTGCCGAGTCGCCGGAGAGCAGCAGGGTCGGCTCGGTGCCGCCGAAGATGCCGAGGCTCACCTCGCCGGTCCGTTGCCGGGACGCCGCGTCGACCACGCGCAGGGTGCCGCCCGCCACGGTGACGATCCGGCGGCCGTCGGTCTTGACGATGTCCGGTTCGTCGGCGTCCCGCTCGTGGTTGTTGGTGCCGCTGTACGCGTCCGGTGCGGCCGCGGTGTCTCCCGGCACGGCCGCGTTGCCGGTCTGGGCCATGGTGCGCGCGCCGCCCTCAGCGTTGACGACTTCCGGGATGCCGCCCGCGCCCGGGAAGCCGTACGGGCTGACGCTGGCCTTCGCCGCCTGCTTGAGGTCCTTCTCCAGCTGCTCGCACGAGTCGTAGGCGACCAGCCGGAAGTCCGGCCCGGTCGGCGGTGGGGGCAGGGGCCCGGGGTCCCCGGACGAGGTGCAGCCGGCGAGCGGAAGCGCGACGGCGAGTGCGGCGGCGCAGAGCAGGTGACGGCGTGGCATGCGGGTGGGACGCCGCCCGGACGCCCCGGGTTCCCGGCGTCCTACGGAAGGGGGGCGGCGGGCACCGCGGTCGGCGTCTCGACGAGCCGGGAGAGCACCACCATGCTGCGGGTGGACGTGACGAACGGCTCGGCGCGCAGCCGCTCCAACGCCTGCTCCAGGTGGCCGATGTCGGCAGCGCGCAGGTGCACGAGCGCGTCCGCCTCGCCCGACACCGTGTAGGCGCCCACGACCTCGGGGTGCCGCTTCGTGGCGACCGTGAGCTGCGCGGGCGTGGTCCGGCCGGTGCAGTAGAGCTCCACGAACGCCTCGGTCGTCCACCCCACGGCGGCGGGCTCGATGACCGTGGTGAATCCCTTGATCACCCCGTCGGCGCGGAGCCGGTCGACCCGGCGCTTCACCGCGGGGGCGGACAGCGAGACCTTGGCACCGATCTCCGCGTAGGAGGCGCGGGCGTCGGCGACGAGCAGCGCAATGATTCGCTGGTCGACGGCGTCGATACGCAACGATTCGCCTCTCACGAGCAAGGGATGGAGCTGTTTCCGACGTACCAGCGTACCTAGCCTGTATCTCATGAGCCACACGGAACGGTTGCCGCGAATGCGGACATATCTCATGTGTCCGCCCGACCACTTCGCCGTCGAGTACGCGATCAATCCGTGGATGGACACCAGCGTCCCGGTCGACGCCGGGCTCGCGGCCAAGCAGTGGGCGCTGCTGCGCGACACGCTGGCCGACCTCGGGCACACGGTGCACGTGCTGAGCGCCGAGCCGGGCCTCCCCGACATGGTGTACGCGGCGAACGGCGCCTTCTCCGTGGACGGCCGGGTCTACGGGGCGCGCTTCCGCTATCCGCAGCGAGCGGGCGAGGCCGCGTCGCACCGACTCTTCTACACGGCCGCCGAGCCGTGGGCGTTCGCCGAGCCCGTACACGTCAACGAGGGTGAGGGTGACTTCGCCTACCTGCCGGAAGCGCACGGCGGCCTGATCCTGGCCGGCTACGGGTTCCGGACCGAGCCGGCCGCGCACGCCGAGGCGCAGGAGGTCCTGGGCCGGCCGGTGGTGTCGCTGCGCCTGGTCGAGCCCGCGTTCTATCACCTGGACACCGCCCTGGCGGTCCTCGGCGACCGGCACGTGACGTACTTCCCCGAGGCGTTCTCGCCGTCCTCGCAGCGGGTCCTCGCGCAGCTGTTCCCGGACGCGGTGCTCGCCGACCGGGAGGACGCCGAGGCATTCGGGCTCAACCTGGTCAGCGACGGCCGCCACGTGGTGCTGAACAGCGAGGCGACCGGGATGGCCGCCAAGGTCCGGGCGGCGGGCTACGTCCCGGTGCCCGTGGAGCTCGGCGAGCTCAAGCGCGGCGGTGGCAGCGTCAAGTGCGCGGTGGCCGAGCTGCGCCCCTGATGCGGGCGGGGTGCGCCGACGGGAGAAAATGGTTCGTATGAGCGACGACACCGAAGGCAAGCAGGAAGACGGCTCCGTCATCGTGGTGGGCCCGGACGGACGTCCCATGGGCACGGTGGAGTCCGACGGCACCATGACGGCCGAGGAGCCGGGCAACCAGATCGAGCAGCCCGCCAAGGTCATGCGGATCGGCAGCATGATCAAGCAGCTGCTCGAGGAGGTCCGGGCGGCCCCGCTCGACGAGGCGAGCCGCAGCCGGCTGCGCGAGATCCACCAGCGGTCGATCAAGGAGCTCGAGGACGGGCTCGCCCCCGAGCTGCGCGCGGAGCTGGAGCGGCTGTCGCTGCCGTTCGAGGGGAAGACCCCGCCGAGCGACTCCGAGCTGCGCATCGCCCAGGCTCAGCTCGTGGGCTGGCTGGAGGGGCTGTTCCACGGCATCCAGGCCGCGCTCGTCGCCCAGCAGATGGCCGCGCGCCTGCAGCTGGAGCAGATGCGCGGCGGCAACGCTCGCGCGGCGCTGCCGGTGGGGCCGAACGGGATGATCCCGGGGGTGCCCACCCAGGGCGGCGAGGGCGGCCCCGGAGCCGGTCAGTATCTCTGATCGAGGCCGAAGAGGCGCTCGAGATAGGCGGCCACGCCGTCCTCGTCGTTGGTGAGGGTCACCTCGTCGGCGACCTCGCGGAGGGCGGGGTGGGCGTTGCCCATCGCCACGGAACGGCCTGCCCATGCCAGCAGGGGCAGGTCGTTCGGCATGTCGCCGAACGCGACCACGTCGGCGGCGGTGAGGCCGTCCCGCTCGCAGAACCAGGCCAGGCCGGCCGCCTTGGTCACCCCGGCGGCCGAGATCTCGACCAGCGCCGACGAGGACGAGTGCGTCGTCTCCACGACGGTGCCCAGGGTGCGGCTGACCAGCGCGAGGAAGTCGTCGGGCCCGTGGTTGGCCGAGCGGGCCAGCAGCTTCACCGCGGGCGCGCTGGTCAGCTCCTCCGGCGTGGAGATGACCCGGACGGCCCGCTCCACGTCGTCCCAGTGCAGCGGCCAGGACTCCTCGTGCCAGAAGCTGCGGCCGTCCTCGACCTCCACGGCCAGCGAGATGTCGGGGATCGACTCGCGCAGCTGCCGGGCCACGTCGATCAGCAGCTCGGTGGCGAGCGGCGCGGCGCGCAGGATCTCGTCGGTCGCGGGGTCGTAGACCACGGCGCCGTTGGCGCACACCGCGGGCAGCGGCTTCTCGAGCTGGTCGTAGAGCTGCCGCAGCCAGCGCACCGGGCGGCCGGTGACCAGCACCGTGGGGACGCCCTTGTCGGCGAGGCGGTCGAGCACGTCGATGGTGCGCCGGCTGAGTGTGCCGTCGCCGCGGATCAGCGTGCCGTCGATGTCCGAGGCGACGAGCTTGAAAGTCTCCTGCATCACCTCGACAGTAGCCTGTCGAGATAGACGGCCACCCCGTCCTCGTCGTTGGTCAGGGTCACCTCGTCGGCCACCGCCAGCAGCTCCGGGTGCGCGTTGGCCACGGCCACCCGGCTCCACCCGGCCCAGCCGAACATGGGCAGGTCGTTGGGCATGTCACCGAAGACGAGCACGTCCGCCGGGTCCACGCCGACCGCCTGCGCGACCACGGCCAGGCCGGTGCCCTTGTCGACGCCGGGCGGGCAGATCTCGACGTAGTTCAGGCCCGCCTGGGTGACCGTCGCCACGTGCGACGGCACGACCCGGCGGGCGGCGGCGAGCAGCTCGTCGACGTCGTGGCCGAAGGACCGGGCGAACGCCTTGATCACGTCGCCCGTCAGGCACTCCTCGCGGGTCCGCGGCTCGACGGTCACCGGGTAGCGCCAGGTGGGGTCGTAGTCGCCCCAGAGCGGGGAGTCGTCGTGCTCGAGCGCCTCGACCATCACCGACAGCGGCCCGACCTCGGCCTCGATGGCCTGCAGGGCGACGGCGAGGTCCCGGCCGGGCAACCGGGCGCTGCGCAGCAGCCGGGACTCCTGCTGGTCGACGACCCAGCCGCCCTGCGCGAGCACGAGGAAGTCCGCGTCGCGGATGTCGTTGCGGGTCAGCTCGGTCAGCCGCGGGCCGCGCCCGGTGGCGCCGACCACCCGGATCCCGGCCGCCCGGACCCGGTCCAGCACCTCGTGGGTGTAGGCGGACACCGTGTCGTCGTTGCGCACGAGCGTGCCGTCGAGATCCGTCGCGACGAGCTTGGGGAGACCAGGCTTGACCATTGCTACCTCCGTGGGCGGTAACCCCCGCGGAGGGCGGAAGGAAAACGTTACACCGGCGCGGCTACCAGCGGATACGACAACTGGTAGCCGGTCGGTGACGTCAAGGTCAACGCTGGGGCTCGAACACGTCCCGGCCGCCGAGGAAGGGCTGCAGGGCCTTGGGAACGCGCACCGAGCCGTCGGGCTGCTGGTGGTTCTCCAGGATCGGGATCAGCCAGCGGGTCGTGGCGAGCGTGCCGTTGAGCGTGGCGGCGGTCTGCGGCTTGCCGTCCTCGTCGCGGTAGCGGATGTTGAGCCGCCGCGCCTGGAACGTGGTGCAGTTG